>JAJCYK010000606.1 GCA_029262935.1 Cytophagales bacterium
CAAGGCCTAAGCCCATGCAAGAATTAATGCTAGAGAACAAAAAGACTGAAGAAAAAACCTATCAGGAGCTATCAGAAGAAATGCACCTTTGGTATGCCCGCGACCGCGGTGAGACGATACAAGATGAGTTTATACTAGCACTCGATCAATGGACAGCATAAATACAAAATGATGAAAATACAAAAAATAGTTTATTGGGTAGCCACTGGAATCATGTGCGCCATCTTTTCATTCAGTATATTCAATTACTTCGCAAATCACGATATGATAAGTGGGTTTTTTACCAGTTTTGGATTCCCAACCTGGTTGATCTACCCTATGGCTGTGGCCAAGATATTGGGTATTGTAGCGGTTCTAAGCAAAATTTCGCCTTTCTTAAAAGAATGGGCGTATGCGGGATTTTTCTTTAACGCAATACTGGCATTTGCTGCGCATCAAATGGCTCAGGATGGTGGCGGTATGTTCTCCATAGTAGCCATTCTAGCTATCATCGTGTCCCGCTATTTGGACGGAAAGTTGTTTGGTAAAACCCGTGGCGCACAGGCCTATTAAAGCCTATGCACCCTGGATATAGCTTCTTTTAGAACTTGCCAAATTTTAGCGAGATGCCTCCACTGAATCCACTAAGATCACTATCACTAACATTCTCCAGGTCAGTTTCTCGTACTAAGCGGTAACTAGCCCCAATACCTATTTTAAAGAAACGGGTGAGGTTTACTTCCACTTCCAGTCCTGGCTCCACTACAAAAAAGGCACTACTCTCTAGTGAAAAACCAAAGTCACTATTAAAGCCATTGAAGTAATTGCGGTCACTAACATCTATGCCACCAGCTCCTATTAGCACCGGAGTATAAATGTGCACAACCTCTTTGGGGGCAAAAATAGCGCCTAGGATCAGGCCTCCATACCCACCATACAGGTATAGCTTTTCGTCTGGTTCTCCACCTTCAAAAGCAATATTTGTGGTTAGTCCGTAACCTCCCAATCCGATTACAAAACTATTATTTAATATGATACCGCCATGAGCGCCCACTAATAAGCCCATGTCATCTTTAAATTCTGTCATGCGAACATCTAACGACCCGAACCCTCTAATTTTGTTGCCTTTCCCTAATACTGTTTTCATCTCTCTGTATGGGATTTCTTCATTCGTTTGGGCTAAACTAGGAGCGCCAAACATCAATAATAGTAGTATGGTAATTCCAATTTGCTTCATGTTTATTTAGATTTGTTTAATATCAAGTTTTAATCTTTTTGTGAGCTAGCGTCAGGGGCCGCAAAGTTTAGATCTACCTTTCCACCCTGGGCGTTTATATCAATCAAAGCGGGCGTACTATTCATGGTACCCAAATAGCCGCTGGCTTCTATAAATTTCTCCCTTCCGTCCGTATAAACTTGTTTCAAGTTGTGATTTCTAGGTAGATTCATCCTGCCTTCCTTGGCAATAACCTTGGCCTTGAAGTATGCGTTGTGAGCAAAATCCAATTGAAAATCTGTGGACTTTCCCGTCACCTCAATCTTATTGAATCCTGTTTTTACATTTTCGGCAGATAAGGCCCCGTAATTCATGTTCATTCTTAAAGTACCTAAAAAAGACCTCACCCATATTTTCGTGAAACTACCCTGCCCTTGTAAAACTTTGACCTCATTAATGTTGATCTTATCGGTACGAGAAGTGAGGTTTATTTTACTTGCCTCTCTGATAAAGATCTCTGATGAGCTACTTTTAAGTGTAAGCTCATTAGCGTAGAGCAAGTCAAGTTCAACTGACTTCAGATACAAGGTGGCTTTCTCTACCGATTTGATATCGGCTTTGCAAAAACTAAGATCCAATACCGCAGACTTTTTCACATTATCCATTTTCAGGCTGCCATTACTTAACTCCAGGCGGGTTTCACCCATCCGGTCTGGGATAAAGACGTCCCCGAATTTGTTGGTCAAATCCACATTTATATAGTCAGGCAAAAACAATTCGTAATCGATATCCAATTGATCTTTACTCAATATATTCTTAGAATACTGCCCCAATTCGCTCCAAAGGTCTTTAAACCAACCTTTGGATTTATCCAAGGTAGTGTGTATGGTCAGGTAATCGCCTACCATGGAAAATTCAAAATCCGTCCGATCCAACAACTTCTCCGATGTTTCACGGTTTTTACCAAATGCAGTGACTACAATTCTTATTTTGATGGAATCTTTGTCCCAGGTATTGAGGATTAAATCCCCATATTTATTTACAACTTCCAGTTTGGTCGACCTGTTTACTTTATAACTTTTAGATACGGTTTTGCTGAGCTTAGTATCGTCATTGGCTGATGCATTTATGGATACCAGACACAATAAGGCTACTAACAACCTACGCACCACTTTGCTGCTCTTGCTGTTTTTCATCTTCCTTTGCTTCGATTTCGTTTAGTATTTGATCTAGTATATCCAGTTTAATGCGGTAGTTTTCTATAATCGCTTGCATTACTTCTTCACTATCCGCTTGCTCTTTCAAGTCCAATTTCAATTCTTCGTAGGTATAATCTAGAATCTGTAGATCATCCCATACAATAGCATCAATTTCTTCATGGTGTGCTTGGATAACTTGCATTTTCGCGGCAATCATTGGTTGATAGTGTGTTTCGGCTTCCGTTAACTCTTTGGGGTCTTGTAAGAGTTTTTGAGAACGTATTCCCATAAAGGCAAGTGCAATCAGGAATACTACTGCAGCTGCCCACCAGGGCTTATATTCTCGTCTTTTTCTCTCTAAACCTGAGGCTATTTCGTCCCACATGTGTGGGTAATCCGATTGGTAGTTATCGAAACTATCCCGGTTTTTGTCTACAAAATCCTTAAATCGATCCTTGCCCATATTAATTATTCACTTGTAGTATCTCTCTTATCTTACTCTTGGCCTTGCTGTATTGCGCTTTTGAGGCTGATTCTGATATGTTCAATATTTGCGATATTTCACCATGATCATACCCCTCGAAAACATAAAGGTTCAACACCATGCGACATCCTGCAGAGATGTTATCCAAGGCTTGTAATACCTGCTTTACTTTAAAGGAATGCATCTCAGGTTCGGCCGTTTCAACTTCAGGCAGGTAGTCTTCTATGCTCAAATCCATCTTCTTGCGCTTCTTTAAGGCATTCAAACAATGGTTGACCACTACCCTTTTCAACCAAGCAGTAAACATTCCTGCATCTTTAAGCGTACTAAGCTTTGAAAAAGCGTGTATGAACGACTCCTGCAGTACATCCTTAGCATCCTCTTCGTTCCCCATCATACGTCTACAAATATTATACATAGCGTTTACATATAACTTGTACAACTCATTTTGGGCCGTACGATCTCCCGATTGGCTCCTTTTGATCAGGTATTTATGAATTGATTGTTGTCCTGACTCCAAACCTCTTATCTAATTGGTACCCTAAAGACAACTGAATACGGCATAGGTTTCCATTGTTTGGTAATATTTCTTAAAAGTTGGCGGTAGAAATAAAGACCCATGTTTATTTTTCTTATTTTCAACTGTTTGAGATTGTAACTAATCTACAAAATATAGACGTTGCCGGTTACTGATACACGTATGGAAATGTAAAAAGGCCGGAAACATTGTTCCCACTTATAAACAGGTAATGTATGAAGCGATATTTAGTAGTATTAATTAGCTTGTATTTTGGTTCTTCTTGTCAGACCTCCGGTCCCACAAGCGGCCCTGAGATAGCCGAAAGAACTACAGTG
The DNA here is from genome assembly GCA_029262935.1 of Cytophagales bacterium. GTDB lineage: Bacteria > Bacteroidota > Bacteroidia > Cytophagales > Cyclobacteriaceae > JAJCYK01. The sequence goes on from JAJCYK010000606.1 coordinate 3,734, forward strand.
GAAACTACCTTAAGGCCAGCAGTGCTGTTAAAGCAGGATTCCACCTGGACCATAAAAGAACGAATGAGTCATTATGGCATACCAGGTGTGAGCATTGCAGTCATCAAAGACCATAAGATTCACTGGTCCCAGAGCTATGGGGTCATGGATCGTGATTCCAAAGAGCCCGTTACCAATAGTACACTTTTCCAAGCAGGGTCCATTAGCAAACCCGTAGCAGCTTTCGGGGCGTTAAAAATGGTAGAAATGGGTGCTATTAATAAAGAACAAAATGTCAACGACTTTCTTACTTCGTGGAAATTACCAAACAATACTTTTACAGACTCTGTCCCAGTAACTCTGGAGCACCTACTCAGT
>JAJCYK010000607.1 GCA_029262935.1 Cytophagales bacterium
TCGCGAGGAAAATTCGGCGCGTTGTTTGCGTGCCTGTTAGCTTGTTAAATGAATCTATAAACATCACGATCCCGCTAATTTGGAAATACATCTCCAACCATGGATAAGGCTTGATCTAAAATGGTTTGGTTTAAGCCAAGATCCAAACCTTGCATACCCAAATAGCTTATGATGCCTTCTGTAGCCATATTGCCGACTAGATCATCTTCAGCCATTGGACACCCTCCAAAACCATTCAGGGCACCATCAAATCTTTGGCATCCAGAGTTGTAAGCGGCGGCTATTTTTTCTGCCGCGTGCAAGGGATTGGAATGTAAATGAGCTCCAAACTCAATATGAGGAAACTCCTGTAGAAGGGTATTGAACAGATAACTTATAATTTCAGGGTTACTCACACCGATGGTATCAGCCAACGAAATAATCCGTACTCCCATACCTTCAAGATCCTTGACAAACTCAATTACAGTCCCTCTATCGTAAGGATCATGGTACGGATTGCCAAAGCCCATTGACAGGTAAGTAACCAATTCTTTATTGCTAGACACACAAAGTTCTTGAATATTCCCAAGTATACGGAGGGCCTCTTTAATACTCTTATTGGTATTCCTCATTTGAAAAGTTTCAGACAAGGAAAGGGGAAAACCTAAGTAATCTATTTGTTCCCATTTGGATGCTTCTTCAGCCCCTCGCAAATTAGCTACGATGGCCAACAACTTTGTGGAAGTTTTTGCAACTTCTAGTCCTTTTAATACATCCACGGTATCTCTCATTTGTGGGATGGCTTTGGGGCTAACGAAACTTCCAAAATCTATGGTGTCGAAACCTACTTGTAGCAGCTGATTAATGTATTTAATTTTGGTTTCAGTGGGAATAAATTCATGTATCCCCTGCATGGCATCTCGTGGGCATTCGATTATTTTCATACCTTATTTACGCATTTTCTTATTTGGACGTTTCCACATAACCTAAAAGTACGAGAAAATACTGGTGTACAGGTTAAAATGGCGCTAGGGCTGGGCACGGTATAGTCTTCTTAGGGTGATAGCATCCACAATTCCCGAAGGCAGAAGACCCTGCTTTTCTTGAAACTTTACCACCGCCTCAGAAGTTTGTTCTTTGTAAATGCCGTCCAAAATGATCTCGTAACCTAAGTTACCTAGATAACGCTGAACCATATATACCAATTGGCCGTTGTCACCTATATTCAACTCAACCTCAGCGTTTCCTATTGATTGTTCATATTGATACTGCTGTGCACCCATTCCGTTTACCTCCATGCGACGGATGTCCAGATTATCAAACCCTTGAGATTTCAACTGTGCTGATTGTTTTAACGAGCCTTCCAATTGTTGAACCTCAGCGATCAAGTCCTGATATTCTTTCGCCATTAAGAGCTCCATTTGGTCTTGTTTATTTGGATACAACACATCCACTCTTTCGCTTGACCATACTGATCGAGCAAAAGAACCTATCTCATTGGCCTTTTTATAATATGTGGAAAGTGTGGCAGGGTCGTGATAATTGACATCTATTTCCTCACTAATCTCGTAATCATATTGAGATGGGGCCTTGAATCTTTGAATTTCACGGTATTTGGAATATCCGAAGATCACTAAGAATGCTATTACAGCGATGGTCAGAATCCGTTTCATAGATGATAATTTAGTACAAGATAAGCTAAATGATTACATTTTAAAATGACCAAGGCCATTCCTTAAATCCATTATTTGAATTTATAATTCTAAAAATACGTTTGTTAAAAAAAGAGAGCTTGAGCTAAATAATTTGTCCAACACTACTTTATTATTCATACCAGACATCAGTGGATTTACAAAATTTGTAAATCAAACGGAAGTAAATCACGGTCAGCATGTGATCAGTGAATTATTGGAAATTCTAATTGATTCCAATCAACTGGGATTAAAACTTTCTGAAATTGAGGGAGATGCTTTGTTGTTTTATAAGCAGGACCTAATACCCACAAAGTCCGAAATCGCAGACCAAGCAAAGGTAATGTTCCTCAACTTTCACCAACATTTAAAGCGCTACCAAAATCATCGAATTTGTCAATGTGGTGCCTGTCGATCTGCGGGGAATTTGACTTTGAAATTTATCGTACATAGCGGCCCCATTAACTTTATAAAAGTAAAGGATCAGCTAAAACCTTATGGTTCGGATGTTATTGTAGCACACCGTCTCTTAAAAAACTCTATCGACAATAGAGAATATCTTTTGTATAGTGAAAATATGGTTCGGCCTGATGAAGATATAACCTCGTTGGACATCCCTTGGCTTGAAATTAAGGAAGGTCAAGCTCATTACGACTCCATTGGAAACATCAATTACTTCTATGGATACTTGAGCGCTCTACATAAACTTGTTCCTGACACGGAGTCAGTAAGTCACCCTAATAAGTCGGAATCCCCTTTAATTGTTAGTACAACTATTGACAGACCCAAAAATGAAATCTTCGAAACTATAATCGATTTTGAACGTCGCATGGATTGGAACAAGTTTGCCAAGGACATTACCTATGACGATAGTATTAACCAAGTTGGAGCAAAGCACGTTTGCGTCTTTGACACTCATAGTTTGGAGTTCGAAACGGTGACCAATGACTTTGGAGATAATAGCCTGGTTTATGGAGAAAAGGTATTAACACTTCCCTTTTTTGCCAAGGAATTAACCTTGTACTTCATTGTTTCAGAAGCTGAAAAGGGTAGCGAGGTAAAGCTTGCCGTACATTATCGAATGAAAGGTTTAATAGGGTGGCTGATGAAACCTATTTTTAAAAGAAACACACTTAAAACCAATCAAAAGGTGTTACAAAACCTCAAGTCCTTTTGTGAAACTACAAGCGTATAAAGGCATTTAAGAATACCAGTAACACTAATATTGGTGTTACAAACTTTATGAAAAAAGGCCACACTTTCATAAATAGGCTGTCTGCTATATTCGGGTTACCTTGAGCAAGTTCCTCTAAAATAATGTTTCGATTTACCACCCAACCGACAAAAATACATATCACTAAACCCAAAAGAGGTTGGCTGTATTCATTTGTGGCCGTAACTATTAACCCAAACAACCATTCTGCATTTACCGTAATAATTATACTTATCAACCAAAAAACGATTCCTACTACCCAAGCTGCTGTTTTTCTAGGTACGTTCCGATTGTCAACCAAATAAGAGACTGGCACTTCCATCATGGAAATGGAAGATGTTAAAGCAGCAAGCGACATTAGTATAAAGAATACCACCAACAGCAATAGTCCCCAGGTACCCAATGAATCAAAAAGTTGAGGCAATACTTGAAAGATTAAATCGGCCCCGGAAAATAAGTTACCCGCATCATCATATATTTGAGTGCCCTTGTGGGCTGCCACATACATTGCCGGTATGATCAATAGACCGGCCAAGAAAGCCACGAACAAATCTGCCATGGTCACCA
>JAJCYK010000608.1 GCA_029262935.1 Cytophagales bacterium
GGGTAAACGCCTGGGACACTTTGCTACAAGCAAGGGCGATTGAAAATTTTTGTTACAACATTGGTGTCAATAGAGTTGGAACAGACGGAATAGAAGTCCCATACAGTGGTCATAGTGGATTTATCGATCCCAAAGGCAATTTCCTTTCCCATTTTATTGAAGACGAAATTATTCATACCCAGGTTTTAAACCGAAAGATGTTAGATACGTTTCGAGATAAATTCCCGGTTTATTTGGATGCTGATACCTTTAGTGTAGAATAATAAGGCGTTTTGTTTCAGAGACCCCAGAAGTGTTAGTCCCCCTGATCAAATAAACACCGTTCTTTAAACTTCTGCCGTCAAAGACATACCGGTTTGAGAGGCCTGAGCTAGGGGCAGATCGCACCAACTGACCCAGTGTGTTGTACATCCGCCAATCAAAAGATTGATTAGCTCTGAACTCAACCAAATCACTTGAAGGATTTGGCAGCAGCTTTAAGCCTAGTACGCTGCCCGGATTAGGGCCAACTAATGGATCACTATTATTTTCTAACAAAAACAGGCCACCTTGATTACTTCCTATAACTATATATGGAAGGTCATTGCTTAGGACAGCATGAGTTAACGTTGCCCCTCGCCCCCAACGACTGGGTAGGGTTAACGCCCCCATGGTGGGCTCAATTACCAAGCTAAATTCTTCCGGGGGGTCGGTATCAGAGGTACTAAGGAAATTCTTGTAAATTCGTACAACTCCAGTAGCATCTAGAGTAGCAAGTTCTAAGATTTCGTCACCATTTAAATCTGCCGCTAAAGGAACCAATTCCCTGCGGAAACTATCATCGACGATCCCTGCTACTGAAGCGTTGTTCAATTGAAAGGAAAACGGTGCGGTACCTCCATCATTGGTCCAGTACTCTAACCTGCCCGTTCTTTTACCTAGTAAAACATCTGCTCGTCCGTCACCATTTAAGTCTTTAAAGACCGGATGATCACCTGCTTGTAGGACAAAATCCAATACCATAGGTACATTGGACTGTGGGGAGAACCCGATGGTGTTCTCATTTAAAAAGTAATATACCTTGGTTTGCCCGTTAGAAGCTGCGGCTGAAAATATCAAGTCTCTGCGACCATCACCATCTAGATCTGCATAGGAAGGTTTAAGGGTTTGTAGTATTTCCGAACTGAGGTTAAGAAAGTCCCGATCCAGTACTTGAAAGGCGGGGGTGCTTTCAGAGCCAATATTTTCAAAAAGCTCAAACGTTGCAAAGAAGACCCCGGACTGTTGATTACCACGACTTCCAGCTAGTAGATCCTGATCTCCATCTCCGTCAAAATCAAAAAACAAGGGCGCAGCGCCTTCGCCAAAATCCAGCATGTCGGCCTGAAGCCAATTGTCTTGTTGAAAGTTAAAAGACTCAACATCCGGTTCCCCGTTATTTACATACAAGTGACTGGATGATTTGAAATTCACCAACCGGCCCAAATTCTCAAACAAGTTTGGGGAGGCTAAAATATCTTTTCGGCCATCAAAGGTAACGTCTTCCAGATATAGCGCAGGAAAAATAAAGAAATCTATAGGGGTACCAACCTGTGGATAATCCAAGATGGCATTTGTGAAACTGGCATTATCGGGGGCCCCTTGGTTTCTTAAAAAAGCAATATTATTGCAGAATTCATCTCCAAATATCAACTCCATATCACCATCAAAGTCCTCATCAAAGGCCAGCAGAGATTTCCCACCAGAATGCGCCTGACGTCCACCCAGGTCTTGACAGGTTTCTCCAAAGGCATAGACACCGCAATCGCATTCTTGAAAATTGCCCCAACTAGTGGTCACCTGTTTAAAAATCAAATTATCACAAGTACCATCCAATTCCATGCTTTGGTTCTGATGATATTCTACGGACCCCCCTGCAGCAAAATTAAATATCAAAACATCCAAATCACCATCACCATCAATGTCGGAAACGGCGGGAATATCGCTTGCGCTTACTTGAAGATTTACCGAAAGGAAATTGCTTTCCGTCATCAAAGGGTCGACTTGTAATTCGAACTCCAGTTGGTCCTCAAATACGTTTTTGTATACTTTAACACCAAATGTGGTATTGGCAAACAGATCCTTTTTACCATCACAGTTATAATCTGCTAATACAATCCAACTATTCAGTTCTTTAGGGAACAGGTATTCGAACTGCGGACTGTAGAGGTATTGACTGCCATCACTAAGGTACGTGTTGATCTTGTCTGTGGTACGATCGTAAATAACCAAATCCATGACCCCATCACCATTGAGGTCCAAGGTATTGTATTGTGCCGCATTTAGTCCACCAGCCCAGGCTAAAGGCAGAAGACCAGATTCATTGGAAACGGGAATAGATGTCGTGGGACGAAACTTAAAGGGGTCTTGGCCCCACACCTCCATGGTAAAGCAGGATATGACTACAAGAAATATGGAAAAGTGATGTTTCACAAGGTCTATTAAAAATCCGGTGCTAAAATAACGCAAATTTGCCTAGCTAAGTTTACTCAACACCTTAGAATTAGCTTTTACTTACTGTTTTTACGTAGAATCTAATAAATTTGATGACTATGATTGTGGATGTAAGTCGTTTGTATGAGTTGTACCTGTCTTGTAGTGGTATTTCCACGGATACCCGGAAGATAACCCAAAACTCTCTTTTCGTGGCTTTAAAAGGCCCAAATTTTGATGCAAATGCTTTTGCATTAGAAGCATTAGCCAAAGGAGCGAAGCTTGCCCTGGTGGATGACGCAAGGTACGCAGATCATCCGCACTGCGAATTAGTCTCAGATGGATTACAAGCACTTCAGGCCTTGGCAGCCAATCATAGAATGCAACTTAAAATCCCTGTGATCGGGATAACAGGATCAAACGGAAAAACCACAACTAAGGAATTGATTCATGTGGTATTGTCTAAAAAGTACCGTACTTCTGCTACTGTAGGAAATTTAAATAACCACATAGGAGTTCCATTGACACTTTTGTCTATCTCAAATGAAATAGAAGTTGCCATTGTGGAAATGGGAGCCAATCATGTTGGGGAGATAGCCCAGCTGTGCCAAATGGCTCAACCCACGCACGGTTTAATCACCAACATTGGGCATGCACATGTGGAAGGATTTGGTGGATTTGAAGGAGTGATCAGAGGCAAAAGTGAATTGTATCAATATTTAATTCAAACCAGTGGTGTAGTTTTCATAAACTCTCAAGATCCCATATTAATGAACATGAGTAAGCGGTTTGATCAGGCTCACTTTTATCCGGCCCCGGGAGACTATTTGGAAGCTGAGTTTATCAGTGCCGACCCTTATCTAAACTTCAAAAGTGAAAGTAGCTCACAGGTACAAACTCAATTGATAGGTTCCTATAATTTCACTAATGTAGCAGCGGCTTTATGTTTAGGCAAATACTTTGAAGTTCCGAAAGCCTTAGCCCATGAGGCGATTCAAGAATATGTCCCTCAGAACAATAGGTCTCAAGTGCTCAAAAGTAATTCGAATACTTTAATTCTAGATGCCTACAATGCAAATCCCAGTTCCATGTCGGTAGCTTTAAACAATCTACGGACCATGCAGGCTGCACGAAAGATTGTAATAATTGGGGATATGCTAGAGCTAGGGACGGAGACCCCAATAGCTCATTTTCA
>JAJCYK010000609.1 GCA_029262935.1 Cytophagales bacterium
TCGTCGATCGTTTGGCAAAGGCCTGGTTCAAAATCAAATTCCATTAAGTGACGGGTCCGAATTGCGATTGACAATATCCCGATACTATATTCCCAGTGGACGTTCTATACAAAGGCCATACCATGGTAGTGGGGTGGATTATTATGAGGACTTCGTGGAAAGACAAATCAATGGTGAGCTTTTCCATGAAGACAGTATCAAGGTAAATGACTCTCTTACTTATTCTACCTTAAAAGGTAGAACGGTTTACGGAGGCGGAGGTATTATTCCGGACCAATTTGTACCCGTAGACACTGCCATGAATTCGGATTATTTAAGAAAGGTACTTTATAACACCGTTTATAGAGAATACCCTCTAGCCTATTACCAAAAGAATAAGGGTAAGCTAAAAAAGATGGCTTATCAGAAGTTCTATGACGACTTCGAGGTTTCTGACGAAATGCTTAAAGAATTTGCAGCAATGGCGTCAAACAACGGAATAGAGTTTGACCAAGAAGGTTTCGATAAAAGCAAAAGCCTAATCAAAATTTATATCAAAGCAGAAATTGCCAAGCTGAGTTGGGACAGTAAGGGATACTACCCAATCTTCAATCAGCAAAATGAGATTCTGCAAGCGGCTTTGAAATTATTTGATAAGGCCGAAGCACTAGCTGAGAAACACTAGTATTAAGGACGGCAGTACTTCTTGAGGTAATTTAACGCCCGCTTTTCGCCGAGCTCATATGCTTTGCTAAAATCCGCGCAGGCTTCATAGTTTTTGCGCATGGCAATAAATGAAGCGCCACGCATAACGTAAGCATTGGTTAGTTTGAACTTATATCCACGATCAAACTTATTGACCCGTAACTCCTCGCTTATCAGCTCGATAGCTTTTGTGTAGTCATTAACCGCACCGGTGGTGTTCTTACTGTTGTAATACGCCAAGCCGCGATTACGATATAGGTATTCTAAATTGTCGGTAATTTCAATAGCTTTAGAAAAGTCAGCGGCAGCCCCCCGGAAATCTTCAATTTTCAACCTAATTAAACCCCGTTCGTTAAAATTATTCGCATTGGCCGGATCGATAACTATGGCTTTATCAAAATCTTCCGCCGCAGACAAAGTAGCACCTTGCTGTGAACGACTAAAACCCCGTTGTCTGTAGAATTCAGGATTAGCTGGGTCTAAAGAAATGGCTTTATCCAAATCAGCAATAGCATCATCGTGATTGATCTTGGCTACATCCAAATCAAACGTGTGGGCTTTTATATACGCTCTTCTAGCATATAATTGAGCATTGTCAGGAGCAATTGCAATGGCCTTATTAATGTCTAATAGTGAGCTGTCCCGTTGAAACCCCAATTGATGTTTTAAGTCACTACGATAATAATATGCAAAGACATGCAAGGAGTCTAAGTCAATCACGCGATTGTAATCCTTTAAAGCTCCCTCGAAATCTTTCAAAAGGTTTTTAGCTGAGGCTCTTTGAAAGTATGCCTCCACAAGCCCTTGATGAAGTTCTAGGGCTTTATCATAAGCTACTACTGCACTTCTATAGTCTCCAGCCTGATATTTTGCTTTACCTTGCTCCACGTATGCCAAGGCCTGAGGATAGTTTACACTAGACGGGGCTTCTTCATTACCGTCTTGTGAAAAAGCAGGAGTGATTAACATCAGGATACTAAAAACACTTAACAGTGCTCTCATAAAGTTCGGGTTCATTCCGTGTAAGTTACTTATAAAATATATTTTTAGGTGACTATATTTTAAATAACAAATATCGGTCCCAAATTATTGTTTTAGTGGTTTTGGTTATAGCGTTTGAATAGGAGTTTTAGTCAGATACATGACTTTTCTCAATCCTCTGCGTCTTAAAACTTGCTGAACCTGTAAGACACTTTTCATGGACATGTCCTTGTCGATCTCTAAGACAACCAGCTTATTTTGAGAGGTTCCTGGTGCTAAACGCTGATTCAAAACTCCTTCCAAATCCTCAACCCTCAACAACTTGCCATCCAATTGGATCACTTGTTGACCGTTTAGAATGGCACGTCCTAGGTAAACATGTAGATTTTTGGAGTCCGGTTGCAGCTTTTTTAGCTGCTTTGCTTCAGGCAGGGTCCTTTCAATTAAAAGGTCTGGTTTCATTACCGTAACCACCATAAAAAAAAACAGTAGGATAAAAATGATATCAGGCAAACTACTGGTAGGAATTGCCTGCTGTACGCTAATTTTTGTTCGAAGATTCTTCATGGTACATGTGTTTCAGCTAAACTAATGTTCATGGGAATACCAGTTCTTGCCAGCTGGTACAATTTCCGCTCTTTGGGGTTTTTTAAATCAAGAGCTCTAAATGCTGCCGGTGATATCTTTGCCTTTTCTGCATAAATTTCATAATAAGCTCCTTTTAACTGATCCAATACTTGTATGTAAGTAAGGTAGGAGCTCCCACGGTTGGTTTTTAATGAAATTATGGCTTGTTCCGGATCAACTGATAAATGTGGCTTCTGAAAAGGGTTGGCAATAAACTCCTTAGCCAATGATTTCAAAGCGCCAATATCCATTACTATTTCCCCTTCCACCAAAATGGCATTTTCGGAATTGATTAGTACCTTAAATAAGTTACGATCAGCAATTTTGGCTGGAGGTACATCCTCAGGGATTTGCGGCAATAGCAAGATGATACCCTTATCAGTTTGGATGGTAGTTGTTACGAAAAAGAATATCAACAATAGGAAAGCAATATCCGCCATTGAACCAGCATTTACGGGAGTAACATTTCTAAGCGTTCTCATACTCAATTCAGTTTAAATTGTATTGGAAGCATCATGCGAACAGGCACTCGTATTCCAGCTCTTTTTGCCGGAGTCCACTGGGGGAGCTTTGATACCACCTGCAAAGCTGCCTCATCACAGCCAAATCCAATGCCCTTGACTACGGTCACTTCACTAATGGAGCCATCAATTTGAACTACAAAGCTGATGTACACCTTACCCTCCACTCTGGCTCGTTGTGCAGGCCATGGGTATTTGAGGTTTTTCTTAAGGAACTTTGCAAACCCTTTCCAACCATCTTTAGGCTCCGCTTGTTGATCAACGGAAGCCGTGTTGTAAATTTCTGGTGCTTCCGGAGGAATTTCTGGAATGACTAAGACTTGATCTGGCTCCACTTGGTCCGCGCCTGGAGTTTCCGGTCGCTTGATGCTTTGTTCAATCTCTGTAGGAATCAATATGGGCAGGAGTGCCGGCTTCTTGGGTTTTGCCGGAGGCTTTTCTGCGCTGTATATTGCTGGTAGTAAAACATCCGGGGTGATAACATCGCTATCGTCAGGATAATCGTCCAAAGCAAATTTACTGGGCCCATATGTGGTCCATTCAAAGGCAGTGATCACTAAACCGATACTAATAATAAACCCCATGGCTAAGTGCATGGGATATCGGTTTCTAAGGTTGTGTTTGGGATTCTTTTTAAGTTCCATATCGCTTATTTTGATACATTAATCGTTAGCCCAACAGACACTAGTTTGTTGAGTCAGCCAATGGGCTGATGTGATGTATCGCGCGATACGAAATTCAATTGGGGTGACGTCCCGTTATTATTTTATGCTGTCCAAAGCCATCTTCTGAGCAAAAGTTACCGGTATCACCATAGGTGCTTTTACAGATTCTTTCGCTTTGGTGGCCGCTATCCAAGCTGGACCGTTTTTTATTAAATCTATGGCTATCTGATCGTAGATTGGGGATAGTCCTTTTAAAACTCGAATTTCAGAAAGACTTCCGTCTATTTCCACATTAAAAGCCACATAAACAATTCCTTCTACAGGTTCTCCTACAAATTCTATTTCACTAGCTATGTATTCATTGTAGGCAGCTAAACCTCCTTGGGGTTTCGGAGAGGTTTGTGGTACATCTGTGTGGTTCAAAGACTCTACCTCTTTGATTGGCTGCTCAATGTGCTGACCCTTTTCAAGTAACTTCGATTCAATGCTCTCGTAACGATCCAAAGCGTAATAGCTTAGCCCTACCACAGACCCTAAGACAATCAAGCCAATCAAATAATTGCTAATCCCCATTTTTCCAGATCGCTGATGTTGCTCCAACAACTGGCCATAGTTTTTGTGTTTCTCTATCCTTTGGGAAGAAAAATCGCCTCTTCTTAATCTAATGCGATGTTTGCTCATGACCCCGTCTTACTGATACTAAAATACTGCTTTAACTTTTCTATAGCCCTATAGGTCCTCATCTTGGCGGCACTCTCACTAATTTCCAAAATATAAGATATCTCTTGAAAACTTCGGTTTTCATAGAAACGCAATTCCAATATCATGATCTCTTGGGTACTTAAATTCGCTAAATATTTTTCCAAATATTCTAACTGACCTTCCAGTAGATCATTCTCTTCTAATACCTCTCCGATGATCTCTTCCTCCAAGCTGAATTCCATTACCTTCTTACTTTTCCGGTAATATTTGTTTACTTCATTGCTGGCAATACGATACAGCCAAGCGGAAAA
>JAJCYK010000610.1 GCA_029262935.1 Cytophagales bacterium
GCTACACTAATCTTTTTCCCAATGTCGTCCTTGGTAATACCCAACTGCTTTTCAACTTGTAATTCGACTGGCAGCCCGTGGGTGTCCCATCCTCCTTTTCTTTTTACCTGAAAGCCTTTCAAGGTCTTGTATCGGCAAAAAATGTCTTTGACGGTCCTGGCCATAACGTGATGTATGCCAGGGGTGCCATTGGCACTTGGCGGGCCCTCGTAAAAGATAAAAGGTGTTTTACCTTCACGATTTGAAACAGATTTCTCAAAGATATTATGCTCCTGCCAAAAACTTAAAACGTTTTTACTTACCTGGGCATAATCAATGTTTTTGTATTCCTGATATTTCATGGTTTCTCAAGAGCCTAATTTTTGCCCTTCCGATGGAATCCCGTGGTTTCCTTTGTCCAACTTGATGAGGTCTCTATTAATTTCCTCATCATTGTCTTCGTCATAAAGTTCATCGTAATTTTCTATCAGCGGATGACTATCATGGCTGCGTTTGCCGTTATCAAATATTAGCAACAAAGCTGGGAGTACAATCAGATTGGTAAACATGGCCACAATCAAAGTCGTACTCGCTAGGATTCCTAGAGCAACAGTGCCCCCGAACTCTGAACCGGCAAATATAACAAATCCTGCAAATAATACGATGGAGGTGTACATCATGCTTGGTCCAGTTTCACGGATACTTTTGCTGATAGCAATTGGTACGAAGAAGTTGTTGCTAAATAATTCTTGGCGGTATTTAGCTAAAAAGTGAATACTATCATCCACGGAAATTCCGAAAGCAATACTAAAAATTAGCGCCGTACTGGGTTTGAGAGGTATGTTAAAAAATCCCATGATTCCCGCGGTCAGTATCAACGGGATGGTATTTGGAATTATAGAAATTAGGATCATCCTGATATTAGTAAAGAGGATTGCCATAATTATGGCAATGATTATAAAGGCCATCACCAGGCTATATCTTAAGTTTTCGATTAAGAATTTGTTCCCTTTGATAAAGAGCAAAGTAGTTCCGGTAAAGGTGGCCGTTACATCTGACCCTTCAAACAGCTCTTTTAATTTGGGTTCCAAGTCCAATCGGACGACAGAGTCCATACGTTTGGAGCCAATATCAGCAACTTTCATGGACACTCTCATCTGGCGCCCACTACTATCCACCAATGCTTTTAGCAATTCCTCACTATCCTGTTGATTGCGGAGGTATCGTTGTAGGAAATTCTTGTCTTGGTTATTAGGAAGGTCGTAAAAAGCTGCTTTATTATTGTAAAAAGCTTGCCTAGAAGCCTTTATAAAGTCCGTCAATGATAGTGTAGAGGAGATGTAAGGGTTGTCCTCCACATAGTCTTCAAATGCTGCAACCTTCCTAAGAAATGACAAACGATTAACTCCACGCTTTTTACCGGTATCTATTACCAACTCCAGAGGCATAATTCCTTTGAAGTTGGTTTCAAAAAATTGCAAGTCCTGCCAAACACGGCTGTCCTTTGGAATATCGTCAGCCATATAAGAGACGGAGTTCAACCGTGATAAACCAACAAGGGAAACTCCAATAATCAGTACACTAACGACAATAATGGAATACTTCTGTCTATGTACTAATAGGTCAAGTCCATTAAGTATTCTTTCTAGGCCCTTTATGTTTAGGTGGCGCAATTGTCGAGGGCTGGGTGCTGGCAAGTAACTAAATACCGCCGGTATTAGAATGATACTGACGATGAAAGTAGCTAGAATGTTAATTCCCGCAACGATTCCAAACTCTTTTAAAATAGTAATATCTGTAATGGCTAAAACCCCGAAGCCAACTGCCGTGTGAAAGTTTGAGATTAGCGTTACAATCCCAATACGTCGAATAACCCGACTCAAGGCCAACATTTTAATTCCGTGCTGTTCATACTCCTGATGGTATTTGTTCAGCAAGTAAATGGAGTTGGGTATGCCAATAACAACAATAATTGGTGGTAGTAATCCAGTTAACAAAGTGATCTTGTATCCAAACAACGCCAACGTGCCCATGGTCCAAATCACCATGATTCCGATAACAATCATAGGAAAGACTACCGCGTTCCAGGAGCGGAAAAAGATAAATAGAATTAAGGCTGTGACCATGGCGGACAACCATAAAAATAGGTCAAGCTCCTCTTTTACTTTTTGCGCCAGAAAACTCCTTAAGTAAGGTAAACCGCCCACATGCAAATCAATTCCGGTACCTTCAGTGTAGATATCCACAGCATGCATGATGTCTCCTACTACCGTTTTACGACGTTCTGATTGTATGACCTGATCATCCAAAGTAATCAACATCAGCATGGCTCCATTTTGGCGATTGATTAGCTGATCGCTATAAATCCTCTGCTGCAAGGTAAGTTCCAAGAGGCTATCTAACTCCGCTTGTTTGTCTGGGATGACTGGAAAGATTGGAACGGTAATAAAATTTCTGTTTACCGTGTCTTTTTGCAGCCGTTGTAAGTTAGGCAAACTGATTATTCCAGTAACCCCAGGAATGTTTTCTATGTAGTCACTTAAGAATTTAAATCGTTTAAAATTCAGCGGCCTATACACTGCACTGTCTGCGACACCAATGACCATAAGGTTACCGTCCTTGCCAAAAGTCTCCTTAAATTGTTCGAAGTACTGCATGTCAGGATCTTGTGCTGGTACTACTTTAGCAAAGTCATAAGACAATTCCGCGTACTGCATTTGGTAACCCATAAACAAGGTAATCAAACCCACTCCTATGATTAGGAAGAGGCGAAACTTAATGACAATATGTGCGAGCTTGGTCCACATTTGAATCAGGCACAAAGCTAATAATTTTACTGGGGTTTAATACTTCGAGATGAGATAATTGGATGTGTGAGATTCACCTGGAATCATTCATCTCGGCTACTCCTGTTTATTGATAAACCTTTTAAGGTACTACTTACAACAATTTACCTTTCAAAATATTGTCAAAAACCAAGCCAGTTAAAGAATTCTTCCAGTGGGAAACT
>JAJCYK010000611.1 GCA_029262935.1 Cytophagales bacterium
AAAGTGCGGTGGCGTCCGTAGTGTGGAGAGGAGCCCGCATAGCACGTGGGGCAAGTAAGATTACATCGATCGGTAACTTCAATGATGGTCAAACAGGAATGTTGTTCATGGTCTGCGCAAAGTCCACAATCGTATGGACAACCATAATGAGTGTCTGTGTTAAATTTTAAAGGTATTTCGGACCTTTTATTGTAATTGCGAATTTGCTTGTAATACTCAATGTCATCTGCTATTAATATCTTAGAATAGCCGTGCTCAGGACAACGTTTTATCATGTAGACCTTTTCATTTTGAAAAATGATTTTGGCATCTACTCGCTTCAGACATTCATGACACAAGCTGGTGGTAAAATCGTAATACGTATAATTTCTTTCAGGCATGTTTATAAAATTAACGATTTTGGGGAGAAAAACACTTTATAATAATAGACAAAACAGAGCAGGCAGGCCCACTGAATGCTGGTTAAACTAAGCCATTCGTAATAATGAGGTTTGATGAATTCCAAATTAAAACGGAACAGGAAATAGCAAACCATAAAAATTTTAAAGAGACTGCCATTCTTTAGATTGAGCCGATGTTGGGTCCAGGTGAGACCGATTCCCAGCAGGATTAGAAACAGGATTTCATATAGAGCCGTGGGATGCCTCAGGAGTCCATCTCCTAAATCCATACCCATAAAGAATGTGGTAGGTATGCCAAAGGTAGGCTCAATAACTCCCGTTAAAAAGCAGCCTATTCGTCCAATGCTTATTCCAAGAATTAAGGGAAATACGAACAGGTCCCCTGAGGATTGTTTTACTCCCAATATTTTCTTGGTGGACTCCACCGCAATTAACCCTCCGAGTAGTCCCCCCATGATCGTCTTACTTTTGTAAATGGAAAGCCAACTTACCGACATCAACAGCTGTGGGTTTTCCAAAGCGCCCAGCAACCTGCTACCAATTAAGGCACCCAAAGCAGCTCCCAGGATAATCCAAAGCCGATTTTCGGAGTTTATGGAATCTTTTTGGCTTCTCCTTAGCCAGACATAAAAACGGAAGCCAATTAAAAAAGCTAGGGTTTCGAATATAAAATGTACATTAAATTCAGTTCCTGAAAACTCGAAAGTAATAGGGATTTCCATATGTGGAGTTTGGGTTTAAATTAGCACACGACCTTTACAAAAACAAACCCAATTAAGATCCATAGCTACCGTGTAGTGACAATCGTTTGCCAGCCCTAAAAAGGGTAAGAAAAGTATTGTTTTGGCCCTGAACTCATCCAGAGTGGGTGAAACTTAAGGAAATGCTGTAGTTTTGGAGGGATCAATACGGAGGATTTTACTACCTTAATCCAAATTTATAACACATGAAAAACACCTTTACCTGCTTGTTGTTTTTACTGCCGTTAACGGTCCTTTGGGGACAAGAGGGAAACAAAAACTGGACTCATTTTACTCTAAATGATCTTATTGCAGATCAGGAGCGAAGCCAAAAAACGTACTTGCCATTTTTAAAAGAACCCACTATTAGTGCTGGTATCTATGAATTAACGCAAGGTGCTTTGGATCAACAACAACCACACGACAAGGATGAAGTTTACTTTATTTTAAGTGGTAAGTCCAATTTTACAGTGGAATCGGAAACCACTGATGTCCAACCTGGTGACGTGATCTTTGTACGTGCCACTTTGGATCATAAATTCTCCAACATTTCTGAAGACCTTAAGGTATTGGTGTGGTTCAGCGGATCAAAGAAAACAGATCACGATTTTCAATGGAAAAAATGGAGTACTCCAAATTTAGCGATACCCGATCAAGGTTTAGAAAACAGCTGGAACGTATTTCTGGAAATTCCTACTATGATTACGGGGTTGTATCGTTTGCCCCAGGAAACAGGTGGTGATTCAGTACTTACCCATCAAGTAGATGAAATCAACTACGTAGTCAAGGGCAGTGCCAAGTTTGCCATGGGAAACGAAATTATTTCTTTGAGCCCAGGTTCCATTGTTTTTGTAAGAGCAGGCCTGGGTCATCGATTCTATGATTTGAAAGATGACTTTGAAGTGTATATCATGTTTGAGCAGAAGTAAGGCTTGCACATACCTCTTCGCTGCTACAAGGTGGCGCTCAGACTCCTACTAAGCGCAAAGAATAGCTAAACCTTAAGTGGCCAGTGGTGGACCCCCGGGAAGAGAAATAGGCTTTTTAGGATTTTTGTATTGTATTTTGTGGGCCGTGAATTTAGCATTTAAGTATTCACCGAGGAACACGGACCCTTTCATGGTTTCGTTAGTGGCCTCACCATGAAAGAGAAATGTCACATGATCACCTGGGACATGTAACCCACTGCGGATTCTAACACGGTTCTCTTCCACCATTCCCACCAATTCTCGAGTACTAAATTCACCTTGGTGGGTGCCTTGAATCCAGTTTCCATCCTGCTCCATATAGAGTGTATGCGTGCTGGTGCTACTAAAAAACTCCACTTCTATTTGCCAATGGCCTGTTAGATTTACCTGTGCGTTTTTTAAGTTGGACGATAGTGCAGGTCGCTTTGTGACCAACAACTTATGGATGCGATCTGCTACCACTAATTCTTGTCCGGCTTTCATCTGATTAGGGGTGACGTTTACGGAGGCCTCACTTTCGCTATCCGCACTTCCAATAGCTAAACGAGGTGCTTTACGAGCGCAGTCTTCAGCTACCTGTTCTCCCGTAATATTCAACTTTTTCGGGTCCCATTGGATGATGAGCATGGGGGCACGATTGTTTAAACCCTTTGGTTCTTTGATCGAAGTAGTCACTCCTTTGATCTTAGTTACTTTTTTGGTTATGGTACTCAACCAGCTCATCCAAGTATCCCACTCTTTTTCGTGATCACGGGTGGTCCAAGCTTCTACCGCGGCTAGCATGCCCAACATTTCTTCCTTACCTACTTTGTTATCTCTACCAGGGCCGTGGTGTGGAGAGCTTGCCTGCCAGGCCGACAATAATAAGCTCTTGTCTCCTAGTAGCAGCCCAGCACATTGTGGACCACATATGGCTTTCCCTCCGCTATAGGCCACCACCGTTCCACCTCTAGCTAAGTGCACAGGGGGAATGGTTAAATTTTCCGCAGCTGCATCGACCAAAATGGGGATGTTATTGGGCTTGGCAATTTCTGCCATGACCTCCAGGGATAGTGGCTGACCTGTGGCTGACCGGGGGCTAGTTATCATGTAAATCATGGCTGTATGCTGGTTTATAGCACTTTTCATTTCTTCAGCCGTTTCTACCGTAATCACCTTCACACCTATGTTGCGTACGGCATGGTCATAGGCATTTCTGGAATGCCTGGGAATGATCACCTCATTTTTGTTGAACCCATTAAGGTTAGGAATACGGATCAGTTTTTCCGGGTTACCACCGGTGACGCATCCCGCGGTAAAATGTTTAATGGCGGCGGCACAACCTGCTGCAACCATGCCCCATTCCGTTTTCGTAATCTCTGCGAGACGCTTACCGATACCGGTGGCAAGCTCATCATACTGCACAAAATGACCGGAAGCTGCTTCTTGCGCTTTTAACACTTGCGGCCTTTCTATAGAGCCACCGATTATGGTAAATGTACCTCGACAATTGATCACCGGCTCAACACCGAGTGAGCGGTAGATGTTATCGTCCGTCTGGACTGGCGGCACAGTAGGTTGCCCCATGAGCTCATCTCCATAAAGTAGTCCACCAGTAAAAGGCAATACGGATAAGGATTTTACAATTTCACGACGATTCATAGTACTTTTTGTTAGTGTTTTTCTATCTATTCAGGAAGTTTTTGGGCTGATAATCCATTAAGGTCCCAGACAATTTTACCAGCCCGTAAGGTTAACTCGGCTTGAAACTTCCTAGTCCCAGGAAGCTTATATCCTGCGGCGTCAACAAATCCAAAATTCCCAGCTTGCAAGCTTAATATGGCGATATCGGCAACAGCCCCTGTTGAAAGGTGCCCTAGATCTGGGCGTTTAATCATTTTTGCGGGATTCCAGGAACCCCCAGCGATCACTTCTGCCAAAGGCATACCAAGATTTAAAAATTTTGACATTACATTTAGCATATTTTTCATACCAGCATTCATACTGTACCGATGTAAATCTGTACCAAACGAATCAGGGTAAAACCCTTTATTGAGTGCTGGTATGGCCAAACTATAATGAAAGCTACCACCTCCATGTCCTACATCAAAAAAGACACCTTTTTTACGGGCATTCAAGACTTCTTCTCGAATTTCCTGACGCTCGTTGAGCAGCCAATTGCGATCATCCACCGCTCCGAAGGTATGCGTAAAGATATCTCCTGATCGCATGCGCGATAGCACGAGGTCCAAGGGCAGTTGAGGGAGGTGGCATTCCAACAGGAGGGGTTTCTGCACGGTTTCTGCAACTTGCAAAGCCCGATCAAAGGGCGTCCATTGATCACCGGTATAGTGACCGATCTTGGTGCCTACAATGTGGTCAGCGTAGGCTTGCATGGTTTGCACAGTTTGCAGTACGTCCATGTCTCCAAGATCCTCCTCTCCTGGCTTTCCGATCATCCCTGCTCCCACAATGTTCAGAAAAGATAAGACTCTCGTTTGTGAGGGGTCAATTACGGATTCTTTGAATTTGGGAAAGGACCTCCAACCTGCGGTACCAGCATCTACCACGGTTGTCACCCCTGAGCGAAAGCTAAAATCATCTGGACTTACACTGGAAAAGCCACTGGCGAAGGTCTGGGAATTTTCTCCAACAAAAACATGAGTATGAGGATCAATTAATCCGGGAACGACCAATAGTCCTGATGCGTCAATAACTTCATCAGCAGTCAATGGATCAATATTTTCAGCGACTCGTGCGATTAGGTCGTTTTTTAGGGCGATATCCAACGTATCCAGAAGGTCATTTTTAGGATCTATTACTAACCCGCCTTTAATAATAAGATCATATTGCTGCGCCTGGGCCGTTTGTGGCAAGACCAGATAACCAATGAAAAGGCAATATAATAGTAGTAGTTTCATCAATATTTTAAAGGGGCCTTATTCCAAGGGGCTACCGACATTCCATTCAGGTCCCATACGACTTTGCCGGCGCGAAGAGTTAGTTCGACCTCCAATTTTTGGGATCCTTTCATCATACGATTTCTGGCATCAATGAATCCGAATTCTCCTTGAAGCACCTTAAATACCGCTATATCGGCTTCAGCTCCGACCGTTAAATGACCCAGTTCCTCCCGTTGGATAACCTGGGCGGGTTTCCAGGTAGATCGTGATACCACATCTTCTAAAGACATTCCTAGGTTCAAAAACTTGGACATTAAGTTAGCCATATCCTTCATTCCTGAATTCATACTCCAAAAGTGTAGGTCTGAACTGATGACATCCGGTAGAAAACCCTGTTTGATAGAGGAGATGGCCTGATGCCATATAAAGCTGCCCCCACCGTGTCCCACATCAAAAATGATCCCTCTTTTTTGCGCCTCAAATATAAAAGGCTTCACTTGGTTGTCATCACCTACTACCGGTTCTCGATTTTTAGTAAATGAGTAGGTATGTGTGAAAATATCGCCGGGTCGAAGTTTTTCTAAAAATAATGTTTTAATAGATAGCTCTGGCTGATGTTCTCCGAAGTCCACCATTACTGGCACCTTGGCTATATTTCCTGCCTCCACTGCTCGCTCAACAGGAGTGAAGTCACCGCCCCGGTAATGGTGCTTTTTTATACCTACGATATCATCTGGATAGGTGTTGATCATAAATGCCGTCAATACGGGGTCCATATCATTTAAATCTTGAGCCTCTAGTCGGCCGTACATACCCGCGCCTACAATGCTAATGAACGCCAATATCCGAGTTTGGGACTGATCAATAGTCTGGCGTTTGAACTTACGAAAGTTTCTCCAACCGGAAGTCCCGGCATCCACTACTGTAGTAACTCCTGAGCGGAACGTAAATCCATCTGGAGGTAAGCTGCCGAGGCCATTGGCCAAATAGCTATCTACATCGGTGCCTTGAAAAACATGTGTATGCATGTCAATGATTCCCGGAGAAACCACCAACCCCGTGACATCAATTACCTTATGTGCTTTGCTGGGGCTAATACGGGACGCAACCTGGGCAATTTTCCCATCTGCAATCGCAATGTCTAAAACTTCATTACGGTTATTTTTAGGATCTATGACCCGGCCGTTTGCTAATATTAGGTCAAATTCTTGAGCAAATACATTAGATCCAAACAACCAACAGATTAGCCATAGCAAAACATTCTTCATGATATTATGTCTTAAGAGATGGGGCACCAATTACTTACATAATATACTAATTTATATTTAGCTCAAAATAAGGTTTTAAGCAAGTTCGAGAAAAGGGATGATGGATATGGTATTTGTTAGTCTTCATGGTATTCCAATCTGGGTGGTCATTAAAATCCTTCCAAGCGGAGGTACGATGTTCCATACAGGCCCCCACGACTATGTTGCCAGACTATTTTAATACATCAAACATACGACTGTACTTGATGGTCAGGCTGCGGTTGTTGGTGGTACCATCACCATGAATTTGATTAAAGACCACAAATAATCCTGTATTTGCTTGTTGTATCCAGCCAAATCGAACATTTGCAGACCAAATATCTGCTACACTGTTGTATTGAATGAGGCTCTGGGTAAACATCCTTGGGGTAAAGGAATAGGACAACCGAGTCCCAAAGACCGTGGCACTGAATTTGCCGCCAGGGATATCAAAATTGTTTTGCTGCAGGGTATATT
>JAJCYK010000612.1 GCA_029262935.1 Cytophagales bacterium
TTCACATGCAACATTTTGTTACTGAAGTGAATAAGGTAACCATTAATCGTGTGGTAAAATCCCAACTTAAATCTCCAAAACAACGGAATCGGATAAATACTAAGTCTAAAGAAGCCGTAATAGCTTGGGGCTATAATCAACCTTTGAACTTTAATGTTCATAAGTTGGAACTAGGATTATTGTCCGTGCAAAATGATTTATGGCAACATGTGGTTAATCTATTAGAGATAGTATCTCAAGTGCCCAGAAACAAAGTAATATTAAAAATTGATCAATTAATATCCACCCTCCAAAAATTAAGAAAACAGTACGGAGCTGGGCAATTCGTGAAAATTAGTACAGGACATGAAGTAGCTGATCTTACAGATCTTAGCGATAACATAAAGGACTTTACAGAAAGTGTTAAGCTGTTGTCCACCCATCTTCCGGAACAACTGAAGGTACCAAACTTGCAGATCTTGTCTCAAGATCCCGGAGAGGAGATCGACACCATAGATATTGCTCCCAGAGAGGTGGTTAACTATATGATCCAAACCAACCTTATTGCACCATTAGAGGTTCATGCCGGACAACTGATTCCCATGATTGCTAGAGCCGATCATACTATTTCGGATGTATTGCAAGTTGTTAATTTATCCGTAGACAGCATTACTTCTGATCTAGAGTCAGGCCAGGAAAACCACGCGTTACTGGTTGAAGCCATCGATGGTGAGATAACTAGATTACAAGAAGGTAAACAACAGGTAGAGGCACATATAAGTAAGCAACTTGATGGACTTAAAGAAAACCTAAAAACGGTTACCGAAAGTTTAAATGCTCACTCCATTATTAAGGCTGCTTTGGACTTTGACTACTATCTCAGGAGCCAAAAACAAACTCAAGTAATTAACAAGTTTACGGCCTATTCAAAAAAGACTAAAAATTATATTCAGGCAGGGCTTACAAAACTGTATTACCGGCGAAGCGAGGGAATAATAGTAGCTAAACGTTATCAGACTAATAAATGGAAGAATGGATCATGGGCCGACCAGTTTTCCAAGATAATGAATGAGATGGTTCCGAAGGCACAAGTCCTGGAGGGTTTGCCCTTCTATTACAAGCAGCTTTTCCTAAGACCTCATAGTATTGGTAAGGAACTATGGGTGGTTAGAGATTCTGAATCTGTAGAAGCCAGCAATGCCATATCTCATTACGAAAGGGTAAGATCAGGGGGACTGCTTATCTTGGGAGCCCCACTTGCCGGCAAAACCTATTTATCGGAATTTATTGGAAAAACGCATCACGAGGAGGAACGTGTTTACTCCGTGAACCCTCCCGATGAAGGCAGTATTGACTTAAAAATATTTCAGCAAACCATTAAGAAATGTTTAAAATACTATGGAGAATTGGATGAGGCTTTCGGTCACTTAAAGGCTGATAGCGTGCTGATTTTTAACGACATGGAGCTTTGGTGGGAGCGGAGTGAAAACGGATTTAGGGTTATAGAATCTTTAATGAATTTGATTGATGCCCATGGTCAAAAATGTTTGTTTATAGTTAACATGAATCAAACAAGTTTTCAACTTGTCAATAGCATCAGAAATATAGAAGATGGTTTTTTTAAAATTATAAAGATGCATCCATTTAATGCCGAGGAGTTAAAAGATGTCATCTTAGCTCGTCACAAAACAAGTAGGTTAAAATTCGAGCTTGGGGGAAAACAAGAAGAAGAAATCAGTAAATGGAATCATGCCAAACTTTTCACGAGATTCTTCGATTTGGCTGAAGGCAATATAGGAGTAGCGCTACAGCAATGGATTAGCAATATTAATAGTATTTCAGATCAGGGAGTAATACAAATAAAATACCCGAACCAGCCGGATCTGGAGGTATTAAGTAATATGGACAAAGACCGGGCTATACTTTTAATCCAGTTGATTCTTCATAAGCGGCTTAACGTTGAACGCCTGTCAACAATTCTAACAATATCCCCAGAAAGCTTAACCAAAAGGTTGGAGGTATTGAAGAGATTGGACGTTGTGCGAGAACGAAATGGTGTATGGGAGATCAATCGTTTTCTGCAACCTTTTATGATCAATGCTTTTCAAGAAGACCTCCTGATTTAAAGTTAAAACTATGAAAATAGTAATTTCGGAAATAATAATTGTAAAGCTGATCTTGGTTGGGTTGGTGTTGTTTGCAGTACTATGGTTGCTCAAATTTACCTGGAAAAATACCCCGATAAGAAAAACACTCAAAGCAAAGCTGAATGCCATTATTCCCTTTGTTGAAGCTTTAATATGGTTAGGGTTTATCTTGTGGTGTATTCGTCAATTGATTCGAGATGATCTATGGACTT
Source organism: Cytophagales bacterium (assembly GCA_029262935.1). GTDB lineage: Bacteria > Bacteroidota > Bacteroidia > Cytophagales > Cyclobacteriaceae > JAJCYK01. The sequence continues at coordinate 2,339 of JAJCYK010000612.1, forward strand.
CCATCGGTGTTTTTGCTGTGGTGGTAGTGGTGTTGACTTTACTAACTTGGTTTGTGGCTCGTGATTACTTTGCCGGGATCCTTCTGAAATCCGACGGTACCATCAAAATAAATGATTGGATAAGAATAAAAGGGGTTGAAGGAAAAATAACTCAAATGGGCCAAAGATCCATGCTCATTACTTCCAATTCTGGTGAAACTATAAACATCCCCTACAACACTTTGTCGGACGAGATCAGCATAAAACCAAACCCTAGTGAGAAGCTGATAAGTCATACATTCGAATTGAAAATTTCTAAACAAATGGATTTGGATTCATCGATCCATCGTATTCGTAAGTCTATATTAAATGCCCCCTGGGCTTCAATAAAGAAAGTTCCTGAAGTAAAATTTTTAAATGATACTGTAGACCTCTATCATTTTGAAATCACCATTTATTCTATCCGTTTGCTCTATTTCCAAAAGATAAAAGACCTGCTAAGGTCAAATCTGTCTAAAACACACCAGGTAGATCTGCTATAGATTCCCTATTCAAACTGTTGTACTGGCCCGTCATGCTTTCAAATACTTTGAAGAGTGCCTTTTTTTGGGCCCCGCCAAAAACCAAACCGCTCCAGCATGGAAAATTTGTTAAGATGGAACCATCTTGATGACATTTTGAATCTTTTCCGATGTGTTAATAGTAACACCAAAATTTCAAGTTAACCTAACACATACTTACCATGAAAAACTTCAAAGTACTTTCTATTCTATTTCTTTCACTATTAATCCTTTCTTGCTCTTCGGAAGACGACGGCATGATTGACCCGAATGCAGAATTCAATGCAACCATAAACGGTGACAGTTTCAGTAATTATGCCGCCACATTAGGTAGCTATTTCGCAACAAGTGCCAATGGTTTTACTATAGCCGTTACTGATGCCAACAACAATGTCATTCGGTTGTTTATGAATGGCACTGGTGGATTTAGCAGTGGAGTTATAAAAGAAATGGGTAACGTGGATGGAAATGGATTTGTCACTACAGT
>JAJCYK010000613.1 GCA_029262935.1 Cytophagales bacterium
TAGACGCCCTCTTAGGGAAGATGACCTTGGAGGAAAAGGTCGGCCAAATGAATCTTTATAACGGATTTTGGGAAATTACGGGACCAGCACCTGAAGGTGAAAGCGCAAAAGCAAAATACAATCACCTTAAAAATGGTCAAGTGGGTGCGGTATTGAATGTAAAAGGGGTTGAAAATGTAAGAAAGTTACAGGAATTGGTAGTCAAGGAATCGCGTTTGGGTATCCCATTATTATTTGGTTACGATGTGATTCATGGGCACAAGACTTTAGCTCCTATACCTCTTGCAGAAGCTGCAAGCTGGGATTTGCAAGCCATCGAGAAGTCCTCGCGAATCGCCGCTATAGAAGCATCAGCATTAGGTATTAATTGGACTTTCGCCCCTATGGTAGACATTTCCAGAGATGCCCGTTGGGGTCGGGTAATGGAGGGGGCAGGGGAAGATCCTTATCTGGGATCGGCCATCGCGGTAGCTCGAGTCAAAGGGTTCCAAGGCGATGACCTTACTGCCGACAACACCATAGCGGCATGTGTTAAGCACTTTGCGGCCTATGGGTTTTCTGAGAGCGGAAAGGATTATAACACCGTGGATGTAGGTACTGCTACTTTGCACAATGTCGTGTTCCCACCGTTCAAAGCTACTGTAGATGCCGGGGTCCAAACGGTTATGAATTCCTTCAACATATTAAATGGGATTCCTGCGACAGGCAACACCTACTTGCAAAGGGAAATCTTAAAAGAGGGTTGGGGATTTAATGGCTTCATTGTTTCCGATTGGGGGTCCAATGGCGAAATGATCAGCCACGGGTACGCTCGGGATTTGGAACATGTGGCGGAACTTTCGTCCGTTTCAGGGTCTGATATGGATATGGAGTCTTCTTCTTATGTCAATCATCTTCAAGGGTTGGTTGAGTCGGGTAAGGTAGATGTTTCAGTGGTGGATGACGCCGTGAGAAGAATTTTACGGGTTAAATATGCTTTAGGGTTGTTCGAAGACCCCTATAAGTATTGCGATCCTAAAAAAGAACAAGAACTTATCTATCACAAAGACCATCAAGCAGGGGTATTGGATATGGCGAAAAAATCTATAGTCTTGCTGAAAAATCGAGATCAGCTACTTCCTCTGGATAAAAGTCAGACAAAGATTGCTGTGATAGGAGCATTGGCTGATGACAAAAACAGCCCTTTAGGTGGATGGCGCTTAGGTTCAGATGACAACAGCGCAGTATCGGTGCTAGAAGGTTTAAAAACGTATAGCAACAACTTGACTTACGCCAAAGGAGCCGACGTATCGGTGGGGGCCACTACGTTTATCAATGAAGTGAAAATAAACGAAACGGATAAGAGCGGTTTCCCAGAAGCGATAGCAGTGGCCAAAAATGCTGATGTAGTAATAATGGTATTAGGGGAGCATGGCTTTCAATCCGGTGAAGGTCGTAGTCGTGCCAAATTGGATTTACCAGGAGTCCAACAAGAACTTTTAGAAGCAGTCTATGGGGTAAATCAAAATATTGTGTTGCTATTAATGAATGGAAGGCCGCTAGCCATTCCATGGGCCGTAGACCATGTGCCTGCCATTTTGGAATGCTGGCAACTTGGTACTCAATCTGGAAATGCTATTGGTCAGGTGGTTTTTGGGGATTATAATCCCAGTGGGAAATTACCCATGAGTTTTCCAAGAAGTGTGGGTCAGGTCCCTATTTATTACAATCATTTTAATACGGGTCGCCCCCATCCTATTGAATTGGTTTTTTGGTCTCATTACATGGATGAAAGCAACGATCCACTATTTCCCTTTGGTTTTGGCTTAAGCTATACTCAATTTGCTTACGAGAATTTAAAGGTTAGCCCAGGCGCAGATGATACTTTCGACGTTAGCATTACGGTAAAAAATAAGGGAAAAGTAGCCGGTGAGGAAGTTGTGCAGCTTTATCTTCGCGACCGGGTTGCCAGTGTGGTTCGGCCAATTAAGGAGCTAAAAGGGTTTCAAAAGATCGCTTTACAACCAGGGGAGTCCAAATCAGTAAACTTTACTTTAAGTGATTCAGAATTGGGATTCTACAATGGTGAGGGTAAATTTTTAGTGGAACCTGGCTTATTTGACGTGATGGTGGGCACAAGTTCTGCCGAGGGTTTGATGGGTAGCTTTGAACTAAAATAAAATAATGACATTCGATCATTTTAAGATAGTTCCCTTGGCCTCTGAGGACTTCGGGGCCTACTACGCTTTGATTGATAGTAACCGGAAGCGTTTGGAGGATTTCTTTGCTGGCACCGTGGCTTATACGGATACCCCGGAAAACGCCAGGCAACACCTTGACCGCATGCTTCAAAAGACCCTGAAAAAGGAATACTTTGCGTTTGCCTTGGTTGATCTTCAAGCAAACAAATGGGCTGGTTATCTGGATTTGAAGAATATTGATTGGCACCTACCTAAAGCAGAAATGGGTTGTTTTATTGATGCCTCCTATGAAGGTCAAGGCATCTCCACAAAAGCGTTACAACAACTGATTAAACATTGCTTTAATGATATGGGATTTAATAAACTATTTCTACGCACCCATGAAAGCAACATGGGAAGCCGAAAACTAGCCGAAAAATGTGGTTTTGAAGTAGAAGGTGTTTTGCGAAAAGACTATAAAACCAGCTCCGGGCAATTTGTGGATTTGATGTACTATGGGCTGTTAAGGGATAGTCTCTAAAATAGATTCCGGTATTTGCTAGGTTTGGTTATATTGAAGAAAATAATCAATCCTGATCATGAAGACCCTGAGTGCTTTAGTGCTTTGTTTATTCCTCCTACCCTCACAAGCTCAAGAATTTAGCGATCCAGTAAAGACTTTTATATCGCAAGATGCCACGACAATCGCCATAACCAATGTAACCCTAATTGATGGTACTGGTGAGCCCATAAAAACGAACCAAACCGTACTCATAAATAATGGCATCATTAGAGAAGTAGGCGCTACAGGAGATGTACAAATCCCCGAGGGTACCACCAGGATTGAAGGTGCTGGTAAAACGATGATTCCTGGATTGGTGATGTTGCACGAGCATCTTTTTTATACCAGCCTACGTTTTGAAAACCGGTTTAATGTAGGACAAATGTCTTTTACGTTTCCACGGCTTTACTTAGCAGGTGGAGTCACTACCATGCGTACGGGTGGCAGCATACAACCACAAGCCGATTTAAACATTAAAAGATGGATCGACCAAGGTAAAATGACCGGTCCAAAAATGGACGTTACCGGCCCTTTTATTGAAAGAGAGGGTACCAACATTCCGGTGCTAGGAGTGATCAACAGTTCACATGAAGTGAGCAAAATGGTGAATTACTGGGCGGACAAAGGGGTCACGTCTTTTAAAGTCTATAACAATATCACTGCTGAGGATTTAAATGTTTGTGTGGAAGAGGCCCACAAAAGAGGCCTGAAAGTTACCGGACATTTATGTTCTCTCACTTATAAGGAAGCCTCGGAACTTGGAATTGATAACCTCGAGCATGGATTTATGGCCTCCAGTGATTTTAACAGAAATAAAACCAAAGACCAATGTGACCCTTTTGGCGCCCGTCAGGGATTGGTAAACCAAGATATTGACGGTGCTGCCATCAACGAACTTATTGATTTATTGATCCGAAATGGCACCACCCTTACTTCTACTCCCAATGTTTTTGAACCTTATACCGATCATGAAGTTGTTCCCGGTGGAGGGTTTGAAGCTCTGGCTCCAGTCTATCAAAAAGAAGTTCAAAAAAGATACGATCGCGGTCTGGGGAAAGATTCAATAGCAGCAGTAGTATTTAGCAAGAACTTAATTTGGTTAAGGCGCTTTTATGACAAAGGTGGCCTGTTGGTTGCCGGCACGGATCCCACGGGAGCTGGTAGAACAGTAGCCGGGTATGCTAACCAAAGAACTGTGGAGATCTTTGTGGAAAACGGATTTGCTCTGGAGGAAGCTATTAAAATTTGCACCTTGAATGGTGCACAATTTTTAGGAAGAGACCAGGAAATTGGTACCATTGCACCCGGCAAAAAGGCGGACCTGGTGTTAATCGATGGAGACCTGCGTGAAGACATCCGATCTATTAGAAAAATGGAAACTGTATTTAAAGACGGAGTAGGTTTTGACTCCCAGTTGATGTTTGAATCTGTGAAAGGACAAGTAGGATTAAACTAGATGAAAATTCACCACCTGCGTAATGCCACCTTTATCCTACATCTGGATGACCATAGATTGTTGATTGACCCCATGTTTGGTGATGTTGGAGTTTTACCGGGTTTCCGTCTGTTCCGAGGCATACGGCGGGCCAATCCTTTAGTTGCTTTGCCCAGTGGTACGGAAACAGCCCTAAAGCAAGTTACCGGGGTAGTACTGACTCATCAACACCCGGATCATTTGGATCCTACCGCCATCCGATGGATAAAAGAAAACCAGCAGATGTTGTATGTCCATCCACAGGATTCAAAAGCTTTAAAGAAGAAAGGGCTCACGGTTTGCCCCTTTCAAGAAAACGATTTAGGCCTGAATGTTTCTGCTGTTGCCACCAAACATGGCCCTGGGTTGGTGGGTAAATTAATGGGTAAAGGTACCGGGTGGTTGATTTCAGGGCAAGAGCCGCTTAGCATTTACCTTACCGGTGATACGGTTTGGACACCACAGGTATCAAAAGTCCTACACGAATCAAAACCTGATGTTGTGGTTGCTCCTGCGGGAACAGCCAACTTCGGCATTGGACCGGATATCCTTTTTCCGCTCGACGAATTAATAAAAGTAGCAGAGTCCGCTCCGGGGCAGGTGGTATTTAATCATTTGGAAGCGTTGGACCATTGTTTATTGACTCGGGCTGCCCTAAAAACTGTGCTAGATCAACACCAGCTTAGCTCAAAATGTATCATCCCCCAAGACGGGGACCTTGTTGAATTACCCCATACCTAACATGAGTACGTATCATCTGACACCGGAAAAGCTAGTTGGGCAATTTCATCAGAAACCCCTTTTGGATGGGATAAAAATAGCTATGATGGGTTATTGTCCTAGACCAAAATCCTTTGACAATTACCAAATAGCCACCACTTCCGAACAGTTCTTTATTCACCTGCCTCCAGCTAGTGTGGAAGTCTGTGAGTATCGGGACCACCGATTTCTCAACCTTTCGCATGTTTATGGAGGGCCAGTATCTGCCGCGGTGATTGAAGAATTGGCCTTCTATGGAATTCAGGTTATTCTAGCATACGGGTTGGCTGGAGCTATTGATTCCCACTTAAAAATGGGTGATTATTATTTGATTGAATCCGCGCGCGTGGGAGACGGTACCTCCGTGCATTATACCAAGGACAAGGAGGTTGCAGCCAATGGTGATTTAAGTAAACTGCTGTTATCAACAGCAGCGGCGACTGGATTTGAAAAGATCAATCCCGTAAAGGTTTTTACCAATGATGCTATTTACCGAGAAAGCGAGGCGCTTTTGGCGTTGGCAAAAAGGGATCATTGCGACATTATCAATTGCGATTCCTCCCACTTGTTTGCAGTTAGTAAATCCGTGGGTATCAAAAGCGTTCAATGCGGAGTGATTTCAGACGCCAACTCCGAGGAAACAAACTGGAGTACGTCCCTGAATGTGATGCTTTCCGATGGCCCTCAGTCTGTAGACAGCCCTATAAAGAGATTGGAGCCTTTGATTGAATTTTATATAAAATCTTTGTTACCCAAGCTTGGTCCTTTATAACTTAGGGGCCTAGTGGCATTGACTCCTAGTAGGAAACTGCTTACTTAATTTAACATCTAAATAGCTCAGTTATGATTTCAAAAGAGCAAATTCAACAATTTCACGACCAAGGTTTTTTGGTTATCCCTGACTTCTTGGAGCGTGACGAAATCATGCAGTTGCGTCATCGTATAAGTAGTATTGTGGCTGATTTTAATATGGAGGCCGTTTCTGTTTTTAGTACTACCGAACAAACCAAAACATCCGATGCCTATTTTATTGATAGTGGAGACAAGATCCGATGTTTTTTTGAAGAGGATGCATTTGATGACAAGGGCACCTTACAACGACCAAAGGACCAGGCCATTAATAAAGTAGGACATGCGCTTCATGATCTGGATGATGTATTTCAACGGGTTTCATACAAGAAAGAACTAGGCGAATTGGCCCATGCCCTAGGCATGGAAGATCCCATAATGGTACAAAGTCAGTATATATTTAAACAACCTCGCATTGGTGGTAAGGTGGTGGCCCACCAAGACAGTACTTTCATCTATACCGACCCTCCTAGCTGTATTGGCTTTTGGATGGCTTTAGAAGATGCCACTATGGAAAATGGTTGTTTGATGGGTATTCCAGGCTCGCACCTGGCACCCTTGCATCCACGCCGATTTACGAGAAACCCAGATGGCCAATCCACTACCTTTGTTGGAGCTGAACCTAAAGATTGGGATCTACAGCAGATGGTCCCCTTAGAAGCCAAAAGAGGTTCACTTGTGCTGCTGCATGGGGCCTGCGTACATATGAGCTTAGAGAATCGATCCTCAAGTTCGCGGCATGCTTATATTATCCATATGGTAGAACACGGGGCAGATTGGCCTGCCGATAATTGGTTGCAACGACCTGCTAACACTCCATTCAACAAGCTTTATGACCTCCTTAAGAATTAAACTTTGGGCTAGCTGCCTGGCACTGGCTGTAGGTGCTTGCAACACCGAACCCGTCCGTCAAGCGCCATTGGTCGCCGATGGAATTAAGGAAATAACACTACTTTTTACCAACGATTTTGAGAGTGCATTTGATCCCATACCAGCCTATTGGAGGGACGATGTGGAATTCCTAGGTGGCGCAGCTGAATTGAACACTATGATAGACAGCATACGCCAAGCCAATCAACCCGTCTTTCTATTTGATGCTGGAGATATGTTCACAGGTACCTTAAGCAATCGTACCAAAGGAGAGCTCCTGATGGAAATGATGATCACCATGGGCTACGACGCCATGGCCATTGGAAATCACGAATTTGATTATGGCTGGCGCAATTTTAGGCAACAAATGAACCGGGTTCCTTTTCCCGTTTTAGGAGCTAACATCTTTTACAAAAACACTAAAATACCTTTCGCCCAACCACATGCGGTGATTGAGCGTGATGGCTTTAGGATTGGGGTCATTGGGATTATTGGGCAAGACGCACGCAGCGTGGTAATTGCCTCAAATGTGGATTCTCTGGACTTTATAGATCCGGTAATAGCGGTGAGGCAGTCGGTAGAAGTGCTTAGGGACGAAGTGGATCTGATCGTTTTACTAACCCATCAAGGCAAAACTGGTCCTATGCAAACGGATCAAGAGGCCCACCCTGAGGTGTGGCGTGATTTTGAAGAAGACATTGCGCTTTCTGGAGCGGTACCTGGAATCGACGTTCATTTTGCTGGCCATGCCCACCGAGGAATATTAGAAGCTTTCGTACATCCTGAAACGGGTACCTTAATCATGCAAACCTTTGGACATGCTACACACCTGGGTTACCTAAAGTTGCAGATAGCTGAAGACAGTAAGAGGATCATTAAACATGACGGTGGATTGTTGGATGTAGTAAGCAATCACTATAAGCCTCATCCAATTTTGAAAAAGAAAATTGAAGCGTATCGGGCCCGATTTCCGGAACTAAAAGAAGTAGTCTGTACCTCAAAAGAACGATTGGTGCGGAAATACAATGAAGAATCAGATTTAGGAAATCTATTTTCGGATATCCTAAGAGTAGAAACAGGTACGGACATTGGGTTCTTTAATTCCGGTGGACTAAGGGCAGACCTGCCTGCCGGAGAAATTACCATAGCAGACATGCTGGATGCTTTCCCTTTTGAAGACCGAATTTGGCGCCTGGAGATGACTGGTGCCCAAATTAAAGAAGTTCTGGAACAAGCATTTACTTTGGATCGGGGCATCATTCAAACTAGTGGACTGATAGCCACCTACGATCCCTCCAAGCAAAATGGACATCGCTTGTTAACACTTACAATAGACAGCCAAGAGGTTGACGACGAGGATCGTTTTAGTGTCTCCACGATAGGAGTAATTGCGGAAGGAGGAGATCTTTATACGACATTTACTGAGGCTAAGGTAATTGAGAACCAAGGACCTTATTTTGGTGAAGTGCTGGAAGGGTATTTACGTGAAAAAGTTGAGATCAGTAAACCTTTGGGTGGTAGATTAATACCTAAACCTCAATGATGAAAATCAGATTTATATGGATCTTCTGGTAATTTACATCGGTTTACTGGGCTCCTTTGCCCTAGCCATCTCCGGATCATTAACCGCAATGGAAAAGAAATTTGACATTTTCGGAGTGGTTACTATTGCTTTTGTAACTGCGGTAGGAGGCGGCACGCTTCGAGATGTACTACTTAGCGAAAGATCCGTTTTTTGGTTTGAAGAAGTGAACTACCTTTACGTGATCTTGATCGGCACTTTACTGGCGATAGTCTTTCGCAAAAGGTTATCAAAAGCAAGTAAGGCTTTATTTTTATTCGACACTCTTGGTCTAGGTTTGTACACCATAACGGGTGTGCAAATTGGCTTGGAATATGAATTAAACCACATCAATTGTATGATTCTTGGTACCATCACGGGCTCCTTTGGAGGGGTGCTGCGGGATATCTTGGTAAATGAAGTCCCGGTAATATTTAAAAAGGAAATCTATGCTACTGTATGTATTGCCGGTGGTGGACTTTATTTAATACTCTATTATCAAGGGGTTCCTGACCCCTATCTGCAAATTTGTTCCGCTTTATTTATCATTATCATCAGAATAATCGTAGTATATTTTAAGATCTCATTACCTAGCATTTATTCTAACGATTCATGAAACGTACATATTGGTGGTTGAGTATAGTCGGCTTTATCTTACCCAATATTTGGGTAGCCAAAGTAAGTATAGAAACGGGAAACTTGTTGCTTTGGTTTGATCCTCGAGTAACCTTTACGAGCATGTTTGCCAATGATATTTCCAGTGCCTTCTCGGTGGATCTTTTGTTTGTGGTACTGGTCTTTTTTATTTGGACTTATACGGAAACGCAAAAATTAAAAATTAAGAACTTGTATGCGGTTTGGATTGCTACCATGTTATTAGGACTGGCCGGAGCTTTCCCTTTATTCTTATATTTCAGAGAACGAGCTGCTACATAATTTACCGTATTTTAAGTGATCCTTATCGTTTTAAATATTAGGTAGATTGCTTTGAAACGTTGTCCCTAGACCAAAATGACTAATACATATCGTTATATCTTGGCAAATTTGATCGCTTTGTTTAGCGGATTAGCAGGTATTAATGCTCAGAATTTTAATGAACTTTTGGAGGATTTAAAACCGCTTGCTCAGTCGCAAAAAGAAAGCATGATCCTTGACTACATCAATGATGCTGGGGGGCTACCCTTGGTGGATGATGACACGGTCATTTTTTTAGCTCACAGCCCACTGCACCCCCCGAAGATAATGAGTGGTTTCAATGGTTTTTTGAGCCCCAGGTATATCACGGACAGTACGGCTGGTAATATGATACACATTGCAGGGACCGCTTGGCACTACCGCAAGCAACTTCTGGCTAAGGACGCGCGCATTTATTATCAAATCGAAGCAGGAGGAAAGGTGCATAATGATCCATTTAACACCAGCTTGGGGTATCGGTTTAGTATGGTTAACTCGGAATTTAGAATGCCGGACTTTGAAATTCACCCTGAATTAATTGAAAATCAATTTGCGGCAAAAGGTGCAGTAGAAAAAGTTACTTTTAACAGCGAAGCATTGGGTCATAACCGTACCGTACATGTGTATACTCCACCGGATTACCAAGGGAATTCTCGGGATTATCCTACTGTTTACTTTCATGATGGATCGTTCTATTTGGACTGGGGAAAGGCTCCCCAAATCATGGATTATTTAATTTCTCAAAAACTAATGCAACCGGTTATTGCCGTTTTTGATGATCCTGTGGAAAGAGGGAAAGAATATCGAGGAGACACCGCCTATATTAATTACATCAACAAGGAGTTAATCCCTCATGTTGATAGCAACTATCGATCTTTGGCCACCAGGGAAGCGCGCGCCGTGGTAGGGGGGTCTCGAGGGGCACTATCTTCCCTGATACTAAGCCATTCTTCCGCTGCTTTTTCCAAGTGTGGCACATTTTCACCTGCCGTGTACCCCAGAGAAATCCAGGAGTTTATTTCTTTCCTATCAGGCGCTGAAAACAAACCCCAACAAGTGGTGATCATCGCGGCTATTTACGATAAGATCTGGTATGATGATGCCGTGGCCTTGAGGACTTACTTTGAAAGTACACCTACCTCATTTAAGTACCAAGATATTTCTCAAGGGCACAACATTCAATCCTGGGTGAATCACCTTGATGAAATCTTAATGGCTTTCTTTCCCTGATTTATACTTAAACCCTCTCCATCGTGCTACGTATAAATTAACTTACGGAAAAGCTAAATAATGAGTAAAGTATTTCAATCCATTGAAGAGGAACACCAAGAATTCATAAAAGATCAGAAACTATTTTTTGTAGGAACGGCTATGGCAGAAGGCCGTTTGAACATCAGTCCCAAAGGAATGGATTCTTTTCATGTGGTGGATGCAAACAGAGTCCTCTGGTTAAACATGACGGGTAGTGGTAACGAAAGTGCCACCCATATTCAAAGTCAACCACGTATGACCATTATGTTCTGTGCCTTCGAGGGAAAGCCGTTAATATTAAGGTTGTACGGAACAGCTACCACCTACCACCCTCGAGATCCACAATGGGCAGAATTAGTTAGGACATTTCCTAATGCAAAAGGTGCCCGCCAAGTATTTGACGTAGTCATTGACATGGTACAAACCAGTTGTGGTTTCGGCATTCCCATAATGAAATATGAAGAGGAACGTACCTTACTCCCTGATTGGGCTATCAAAAAGGGTGATGAAGGCATCCGAGAATACTGGGAAAATAAGAATGTTACGAGTCTAGATGGTCATGATACAGGTATATTCAGCTAAGTTTATGGTTGGCATACTATCTTTGCTGTTAAGCCTTTTTTCCTGTGAAGCAGAGTCCCCTACTGCGCACTGTTCGCAAACTCAAGAAACGTTTGTTACTTATTTCAACTCCGGTGAATTCCATAAGATTCCCAGTTTGTTTGCCGAAGACTCCAAGACCAAATCACAATTTAAAAAAATGGTTACGGACATGGAATACATAAGAACAGTAGTTGGCAACATTAAAACCATGAACGTAGTTGCTACTGAGAAAAACAAAGTAAGCTATTTAAGTACCCACGAAATCACCACCATGGACGTGTCGTTTCTTTTTAATAGGGAGTGTAAACTAACATCCATGCTCATAACCAATCACTTTCCAAAAGACCTGCCAAAACTAACCCGTAATACGACGTCACTGAGTCTTCCTTTTAACGACGAATGGTATGTGTTTTGGGGAGGGACTACCGTAGAGCAAAATTACCACAATGCCCACCAAAATATGAAGGGAGCTTTTGACTTTTTAGTTTATGATAAAAACGGCAAGTCATACCGAACGGATGGAAAAAGGAACGAAGATTATTATGCCTTTGGCAAAAAAATTATTGCGCCCTGCGATGGAGAAGTCGTTCGAGTGATAAAAGGGGTAAAGGACAACGTCTGGCCTAACATGAATAAAATGCAATCCTATGGTAATACGGTAGTCATTAAGACGGCGCAGCAAGAGTTTTTGTTATTTGCCCATATGCAGGCAGGTAGCGTGGTAGTCCAAGAAGGTCAAAAAGTGGTTACAGGTCAAAAACTGGGACTTTGTGGAAATTCCGGATATTCAACTGAACCTCACCTGCATTTTATCGTGCAAAATGTCGCAGATCTGTTTCACCCCACAGGTGCTTATTGTTACTTTGACAACATCCTAGTTAACGGCCAGTTAAAAGAGGATTATATGCCAATTCGCCAAGATCGCATTAAAAACAACAAACCATGAAAATTCTTATCATTGGAGGGAATGGAACCATAGGCAAAACTGTGACTAGTAAATTACAGCTTGACCACGAGATTATTACTGCAGGCCGTCAAACCGGAGACATAACGGTTGACATTGCAGATAGTAACTCCATTCAAAGCATGCTGGAAAACTTACCGCTGCTGGACGCTATTGTTTGTATCGCCGGGGAAGCAAAATGGGCGCCGTTTTCGGAGCTAACAGAAGAGGATTATTACCTCGGATTAAAGAGTAAACTGATGGGTCAGGTAAACTTAGTGCGTTTAGGTCAAGCTTATTTATCCCCAGGTGGATCCTTTACTCTGACCACCGGTATTCTAGCAGACGACCCGGTGATAATGACGGCAAGTGCGGCCATGGTTAATGGTGGTTTGCACAGCTTTGTTAAAGCTTCAGCGCTGGAGTTGGAAAACAGTCAGCGCATCAATGTGGTGTCGGCCGGGCTGGTCGAGGACGCCGTGGAAAAATATAGAGACTACTTTCCCGGGCACAATGCCGTACCTATGGAAAGAGTGGTGAATGGTTATTTACGAAGTATCTTTGGTAAAGGAAATGGAGAAATAATTAGAGTATATTGACATGAGCCAAAGCACCAAATAGCTAGGAAAAGATCTATCTTGAAGCCGTGGGCCAGGATAAAAATGCTGATTCGAAGGCTCCACCTTCAAGTAATTTCTAAAAAGATTTATGGCGCTAGCCAAAGTACTTACACTCATTTGCATTGCCCTCTTTGGCTTTTTGGGCCTCCTGCTAATCACAAGTAAGGTAAAACGGTCATTGGCCAATACTATACTGGGCACATTTTTCCTATGCTGGGCATTTAATTTTTTAGACGGCTATTTACTTTTGGATGAATTTTATCTGAAATACCCCCAGCTTGCCTTATGGGAAGATGCATTGATCTTTACCTATGGCCCTTTAATTTATTTTTATGTAAAGGCCTTATTTAAGGATATACCACCCTGGAAACCCCAGCATTTTTGGCATTTAATACCTTTTTTTCTATTGCTGATAACCTTAGTAGCGGTTTATCACATGCAACCTTTGGATTACCAACGAGGCATCCTACAGGATATCCTCGCCTTGGATCAAGTATCTAGCATTTTTCCTATTACAATGATGATCATTGTTCACATCCTCATCTATTTTGTGGCTTCCTTTCGAAGAGTTAAAAGATACCAAGACTTATTAAAGGATCTTTATGCCACATTCAATATTCAATGGCTGAGTAATACCCTGATCTTTCTAATAGTAATTGTCATCGTTTCATTGCTGATTTCCGTAATGCAGTTTTATGGAGGTAAACAATTGTTTGAAACAGGGCTCATTGTTTTAAATATTATCCTTTTGGTATTTATCAGCCAAATTTTATTTAAAGCCTTTGAAGAACCAGAGCTTTTCGCTCTGGAAAAAAGAGCCTACCGCCTCACCATCAGTAAGGACAAACAGTTACAAATATCAAAGGCAGTATCCAGAGCTATGGAAAAAGACAAAATGTATCTGGATCCGGATGTTACTCTAATGGAACTGGCCCGTCGTATTCAGGCTAGCCCCAGAGAAGCTTCCCAAGTGATCAACGATCGCTTTCAACAGAACTTCTTTGACTTGATCAATAGCCGGCGCATACAAGAAGCTCAAAACATTTTGAAGTCCTCAACAGACCCAAAACTCACTGTGTCTGAAGTAATGTATCAAGTAGGATTTAACTCCAAGTCTTCTTTTAACACACAATTCAAAAAGAAGACTGGCATCACTCCCTCCGAGTTCAAAAAGCTACATTCTTAAGGTAGTAGATTCCATAAGCCTAAAGTCGAACCAATTTAATTGGTATGACTTCATGAAGTGCGACCCAATCCAGCATCTCAGTACTCATCTTGGTAGTGAAATAAAAATTTGATTTTATGGAAGCTAACTTCAACATTAAACACGATCAACTGACATTCAAAAAACTGCTGTTATATCATTTTTATCCCGGAATATCTATCGCGTTGTTCTATATTCTGGTCAGCCCTTGGTTGATTGGTCAAGGGATCCCTGGACTAGGTGTGTTGTTAATGGCAGAAGTATTGGTACTTGCTCCTATAGGCTTAGCTCACCTTGGTTATAAAAGTTTCCAGCTAAATGACAACCTCAGCTTAAGACACGTAGTGTATTTTACCGAAGCACTAAATTGGAAACAATATCTAAAGTGGACGGCAATTGGAATCGGAGGGTGTGTTCTCATATACCTACCCCTGTACCCGGTAGGGTTATTCCTGAGGGAACACGTTTTCTTCTGGTTGCCAGCTTGGTATTTTGATCCTGGCTTTGGAAGTGAGAACACCGAAGTATTAGCAAAAGTATTTTTGGTGGGAATATTCGTTGATGGGCTGGTGGGACCGATAGTTGAAGAGTTGTTTTTTCGAGGCTACTTGTTGCCTAGGATGTCGTACTTAAAAAAATGGGCGCCTGGGGTCAACGGGTTGCTTTTTGGTTTGTATCACCTGTGGCAACCACACAACTACTTGGCTATAATTGGAGTGGGTATGGTAATAAGTTATGTTGTTTGGAAAAAGCAAAATGTGTATTTAGGCATATTTATTCATTGCATTTTAAACATTATAGGAGCCGTGGCCGGATACCATGCCGCTAGTAATGGCGTAATCATTGGTCGTTGAGTTAAAGATTTCTTGTCAAAAGCAGGTGGTCGCGAACCTAGAGCAGATGAATTCTGTTTTCAATCTATGAAACCTTTACTGCTGGTTGTTTTCTTACTCTTTGGCGCTGATTCCCTATGCGCGCAGATGAATGGATTTAACTTAAAGGGGTCGTTGGTACCTAGCAAAGACATCTTGTCAGGTGGCCCACCCCGGGACGGCATACCTGCAATCGATAATCCCTTGTTTGTACGGGCTACCGAATCCAAGGAATACACCAAAAGAAGTCAAGTACTAGGAGTGTATTACAACGGTGTTGCCAAAGCTTACCCTATAATGATCATGGATTGGCACGAGGTAGTCAATGATCATTTCGAGGGTCAGCCTGTAGTAATTAGTTATTGTCCTTTGTGCGGAAGTGGTGTGGCTTTTAGCGCTGATATAGGGCTTGATAAGTCTACGACATTTGGCGTTTCCGGTCTGTTATATAACAGTGATGTTTTACTTTACGATAGGGCCACTAATAGTCTATGGTCACAAATCATGGGTCAAGCCATCAGTGGTCCTTTAAAAGGTCAAAAAATAGTGCCGATAAGCACGCAAAGAACCACTCTGGGTGCCTGGAAAGAACTTCACCCATATACGCTTATACTAACTACTGAGACAGGCTTTCACCGCAATTACTTTACAACCCCCTATAGGAACTATGAGTTTGAAAAGGGCATTTACTTTCCAGTGACTCATTCCAACGACGTTTTACACAACAAAGAATGGGTGATTGGGGTAGAGAATAATGGTACATATAAAGCATACGCTATCAAACATTTAGCAAAGTTGGAAAACCAGCGACTCGTCGATCAATTGGGCGGGGAGACCATTACCCTGACCTGGGATAAAAAAGCTGAAAACATTACCATATTAAATTCTGAAGGTCTGGAAATAGTCACCATTCAAATGTTTTGGTTTGCCTGGGCTGCGTTCCATCCCGAAACGGAAGTTTTAGAATAATCAATTTTAACAGATCTTTTACTCTATTACTACCACGCCACCACCATGGTAGCTGTGGTATTCCCCGTCGTACATGGCATCAGCACCCACTGGGCCCATCTGAAAACGGCCTTTACTTACTGCCCTTACCACGTAGTAGTAATTCTTTACCTGTTTAAAAGCAGTTGTAAATAAATTCATACGGTCATCACGAATGTCTTGATATTCTGGATAGGACTTATCTTTTATCCAATCAAATTGAGCCACTTCTCCAATCCTGGCATTTTCAATCTCGAATCCAGCAGGTAAAATATCACTAACCACTACGTTCTGTACCTCACCTCCAAGGGATGCTTGTAGGGAGATCTTTACCACGATCAGATCATTTTGCTTAAACTTGTTATTGTTTATGACTTGCCCGAATCTATTGTAAAACTGCTTGCGAACTTTTAAATAACTGTCTTCTTCTTGATAACTACCGTCCTTGCTGATCCCCTCAGCTTCCCAAAAATAATACAGTTGCCCTTCGCCGGTAGTGGTAATTTCAATATCACCTGACTTTAATTGAGCGGTGTTTAGGGTGATGTTTTTATTGTCGAAATTCGCTACTTTATTGCCGTTCACACTAATGGCGCCGGTGATGGAAGTTTTCGCATCGAGCTGGGCTATTTTCCCCAATGCTAAGAGACTAAAAATTCTTTCCTGGGTACTCAACCAACGACCATTCTTTAAATACTGTGACACATGCTTGGCCATTATGGGTACCTGCAAATTGTCCGGATCGTATTCAACCAGAGCATATAAAGCCAACGACTCGTCCCGAACTCTTGAGTAAAAACTACCCCCAAACACCCGATTGGATTCTTCACCAGCAAAGGCAGGGGGCCGCACCTCATTGGACTTCTTTTGATCACCAACCAGTGCGTAGGCCGCAGATAACAAGTACTTCCCATCAATACTCAATCGATCCAATCGTGATTTATAATAGTTCATGGTAGACTTATCTGCTTGGTCGGCAAGCGCCATAACAAATAGGGAGTAAGGCACTTCTTTTGGGGCAATGTCACGCTTTTCATTTTGATTGAAATAATAAGTAAATACCTTTTTCTCTCTTAGCTTCTGTTTCATATAGCCGAATAGCTTCTTGAGCATGGCATCATTGACTTCGTATCCTTGCTGTTTGGCTTCCCACAAAAAATGAGCAGCGTAGATAGAACCCCACCAGCTTTCAGATCCACTACCTGGCCAATAACTCAAGCCACCGTGGTATAACTGCATCAATTGCAACCGCTTTATAGCTTCATTTATATGATGATGTACGTTTGCAATGTCTCCTTCTTTGTTTAGCATGGATTGTACCAGCTCAGGATAATACAGCTGAGGAAATACACTGGAAACCGTCTGTTCCACACAGCCGTAAGGATACCTCAACAAATAATCCAGGTCATCTGCAAATTCCACCATCGGAGATTTGCTAATAATAACTTGACGGTCCACACTAGATGCCAAGAATCGGTCTGTGGGGATATCGAAACTGCTGGTGGCACCGGCTTTTACAATTCCTGAACCACTTATCTTTTGCAAAGGTGAAGCAGGCCTTACGGTAATGTCCGTCTCGTTTTTAAACTTCTCGTTTAGAGCGGTCACCTCCACCTTGACATTTGCTGACCCGATTTTAGGATCCGCCACTACCCGGTAATTAACAATTTGTTCTTGATTTGCACCTAAGGGGACACTTTGCGTGCTACTTCCCACAATATGGATTGGTCCGGAAACCGTCAGCATTGATTGTGCAGTAGTTTCTTTTTTGGTAGTGTTCGTTATCACTACCGGTATCTCAACAGTATCCTTAGGGCTAAAAAATCTAGGTAATGCCACACTGAGCACTACGGGATCTGCCACTTTCATGTTGGTATGGGTTCCGGCAAATGCGTGGCCTTTTGCACTCGCCGCCATGATTCTCAAATCTCCTGAAAACTGTGGTATGTCTATGGTGTAATGGGCATTTCCTAAGTTGTCTGTTTTTAAAATGCCACTCCAAAAAGATATGAGCTTAACCCGTTTGTTGGTTAAAGGGTTAATGCGTTTTTCCATGTTCATGCCATCTCCACCAACCTTTCCTCGCTGAATCTCCGGGAATAAATAGGGATATACATCATAAGAATTTACAGCTAAGGCCCTACGGGCAAAAAAGAAGTCGTATGGATTAGGAGTGGTAAACCCCGTTAACTGCAAGATTCCTTCGTCGACTACCGCAATGGTCACTTGACTATTGGGGGGCCCTTTTACTTTGATCTTTTGTTTGACTCCCGAACGACTACTGGCTACAGCTTCTATGCTAATTGGAATAGTGTTGGCGGGGTTTTCCACTATCATTGGGGCAAACCCATGAGCTACGGTCAGAGGTAATTCAGACACCCGGTGTGGCTTAAATAAAGTGGCACTTATGTACACGTTAGGCACTTGATCAGCCTTAATTGGTAAGGTAAGTTCAGCCGTACGCTTGTCCGTATCTAAGTAGAAGTGTTCCAGTACATCTTCCTGCTCAATGGTAACTAAAAGTCGCCCTGAGAATGGCGCTTTGAACAAAACCTTTGCTTCATCTCCCACGGTATAGGCTTCTTTATCAAAAGTAATATCCACTCTTCCTTCATTATTGACTTCGAATGAGCTGTAACTGGTGTTCCCCCAGCCATAGACATAAAAATCTCGAGAAACGTATGTGGCAACTCCTGGTGATGAAACCCGTACTTCGTATCTGCCGGATAATTCCGGAGTAAAATTCAAATGCTGAGCGGTGCCGTTTAACTTTAAGACCTGGTTCTTAATAACTTTTTCTACCTTCTCGGAACGGTACCTAAAGTAACTGCCCGATTTGGAGAGCACCGTTTTATATTCATGTTTAATAACCTTTACTTGGGCCTCCACTTGGTTTAATGCAGCTCCTTTAGCATCTACGGCGATCAAAGGTACTTTTATAGGGCGTCCTGTGGCAAAGTAATAGGCTCCGGGTTTTAATCCATAAAATATTTCTTGAGTGTAGACTTCAGCCGATTGTCTTCGATTTACTGGACGTCCCGTTTCGTCAAAAACGGTAACAAAAAAGTCGGCCTGTAGCAAACCTAACTTTTCATAGGTTGTTGGGAGCTCAAAAGTTTCCTGCGCGGAACCCTGAGTATCGGTCTTTCCGCTCCGCAACACTTTTTGAAATCTTTGATTGACGTTGCTTAAATCGAAATAATACTCCGGATGCTGCTTTGAGGTAAAATACTTACGATTCAGGCTCATTTCAATTTCATAGTTGCGATTCCCGGCCGGAGGACCAAAGAAATTGGTGGCCTTAGCCTGTATTTGAGCAGAGTTCCCAAGTTTATAATGGTCTTTATCGGCAGTAAGATCCACCTTGATGCGATCCGGAATGAACTCCTCAATGGCTACAGAATGCGTGTTCAACAACACGTTGTTTGAGGTAAATACTTGCAACAGATAGGTGCCCGTCATAGCCTCTGGGGCCAAATTGAAGCTTACTTCCGCCATGCCTTCCGTATCTAGAACCTTTCGCAATGCCGCATGTTCTTGACCACTTGGAGTTATTAATTTAACGACTAATGGTAACGAACCGGGAGCTTCCCACTTTTGGTTCCTGACCATAGTGGCAAAGTGTAGAGTTTCACCTGGGCGGTAAATGTCCCGTTCTCCATAGACAAAGGCTTGATAACCTGACTGATTAAGATAGCGACCTCCTACGTCAAATCGGGCTTGACTGATCTGTGTTTTAGCAAAGGGCAAGTAGTTGAAATCGTTTGACGCTCGTGCAGTAATCATAGCCACTTTAAATCCTGACGCCGGCAAGTCATCTGCTTTGTAAGTTGCCATACCGTTGCTATTGGTAGTAATTATATCCACAACCTGATTGTTGGCTCCAATCAGTGTGAGCTCCACATTGGGCATAGGTTGGGCGGTCTTCAACGAATTGGCAAACACTGTAAGGGTGTGTTTGCCCTCTTTGGCTATTAAACCGATGTCAGAAATAGCCACCACTTTTCGACTATTGACCCAATAGCTTTCAGCGGACTGAACTTCAACTACATACAGACCTTGATA
>JAJCYK010000614.1 GCA_029262935.1 Cytophagales bacterium
TTGGACTTTTCGAATGTTACGGTACGAATATGATTGGTATGAAACTTTTGATAGCCGTCGTGTTGCGCCCGTACTACATCTCGGAGTTCATCAGAAGAGGCCGATAATACTGTAGATTGGTAATGTTCTTTCCATAAAGTCGGGCCTACAGATTTTGCCTGATCTGTTCCGTCTATTCTAATGGTGTTATGCGCTAAGGTACCTATAAAGTAGGCCCTCCAAATTTGACTGCTTCTATAAGTATACGTGCCCGAATCTAAGAGGAATGGTCTTCCATCTACATTCAGAATCACGGATAGCGCATCCGCGTGTCCATGAGCGGCAATAGAAAGATACCCCAATGGGGCTGCATCAAAATGCATAAATATCTCCTGACCTTGGCCATTTTCCTGACGAAATATAAAGTGCCCTTCTTCTTTATACAGTTGTGATTTTCTAACCACAGGTTCTGTGGGTAAGGCCTCGAAGACCTCCTTACCGTGAGAGCCAAAAAGTATCTCGTTTTTGGCATCTAAGCCGGCGCTCAAGGATTTGAGTTTAGCATCCTGAAATAAGATGGCACCAGAGGCCAGTAAGGACTTAAAATTGTTAAAGCCTGATTCCTTTTCCAACATAAAGGCTCTGCCGTCATCATTATCTCCGTAATTGAGCATGTTGCCTTTAACATCCATGATTTGAAAGATATAGTGAAAGGCATTTTTTAAAGTTTGCTCATAAACAGGAGAGAAATCATTCTGAGAGTATTTGCCAAATAGAAAGCTTAGAAGAAAGAAGTCAGTAGAAAATTGTATGTAACCGGCTGCTTCTTCTTTATTTACTCCCTGGGACGAATGTTGACGAGTCATTTCCCTTTCCAACATCTTTTTGCTGTAGCGATTCCATTTTCCAGACTCCGGGAACTTCCAAATGCTACTGGCTATAAACAGTGCCGCGATTTCTGAAACCAAATGATTGTTTGCTGAGGAAAATAACGAAGGGTTTAAGTAGCTGTACTTGCAATGAAGATGTATTGATGGCAACCACTTCTCATATACAAAGGACTTAAATAAGGCATGGGTTTTAAAGAGATCAGAAACACCCAATACCTCCCAACAAAGAGACCAATTAATTAATCGAATGCTAACTTCAATGTTGCGTGCCCAATTTATTCCGATAAGGTAAGGGTTTTCATCAATCCATGAGTTGGTAATCTCCACAAATTCATCCAGGTATTTGGCGTCTCCCGTATTTCTAAATTTTAAGCATATGTTTGGTAGAAATACCATCCGATTGATCTCCCAGGCATACTTAACGTTTCCCCTTTTAGGATCCTTAAGCTTCAAGCCTTTGGAGAATTCTTTCGGAAACACCTTGCCTGAATTGATATCCTTATGCCAATCAAATCCCGGAGAGTACTCAAATTGCTGGTCAAAAACTTTTAGGGTATCCTTAATTTTATAAGGAAAGCTGCCTAATGGTAGTAACGACGGTTGTATTTGCAGCTCCTTTATTTTTGGGGCATAGCGTATATTAAAGTATTGATCGTACTTCTTTAGTGCGAATTCTTTAAACCTAAAGGCAACCTCCGGCAGGGACATTGCCATCAACCGGTTCCAAAGCCATTTTATTGTCATAAAAAAAATGAAGGTGAAGTCTTAAAAAACAATAATAACCAGCTTAGTTGAAAATTGAAACTTCATGAAATTTAATTTGACAAACTTATGTGACTTTTATCACAATTTCTTGGATGAATTGATAATATTGACAACTTTTGTTTAACATTAATTAGGGTTACAAATTAGTGGTTTTAAGTATTAACGTAACCTACCCCATTAGGTAACCTATGATACGAGTCCTCTCTGATTTATTAGTCGAATCCACTAAACTACATCCTCAAAAGACGGCCATAATTGACGGCGACCAAAAGTTAACCTATGCGGAATTAGAAGCACTGTCCAACCAAGTAGCTCATGGGTTAAAAGCTAAAGGTGTAAAAGAGGGAGACTTGGTGGGAATTCTTGCTCATAAAAACTTAGCTTCTATAGTAGCCATATTCGGTATCTTAAAGGCCGGTGCCGGATATGTACCGGTGGACACCAACGCGCCTGCCAAGTTAATTACCTATTATATTGATAACAGTGAGATTAACTGTTTGTTTACCACCAATGCTTTCCTAGGACTCCTTAGTGAGGTTCCACTAGAAACAACCCAGTTATCAAGTGTCATCTTACTTCAAGAAGAAACGGGTGATCACGGCTTACCTTGTGAAGTACAGGGATGGCAGGGATTTGTAAACAATGAACCTGATTCGGTCGTTCAGAACACTACTATAGATTCGAAAATAGCCTATATCCTGTATACTTCCGGTTCTACCGGGCAACCCAAAGGTGCGGTGACCTCCCATAGAAATGCCCTAGCATTTGTGGACAGTTGTCATTTCGAATACCATGTAACACAGGACGATGTAGTAGCTAACCCCGCACCGCTAAAATTTGGCATATCAATATTTGATATATTCGTCACCATCAAAACAGGGGCCACCATGATTATCATTCCTCAGGGCTTGGTTACCTTCCCCATGCAACTGACGGAATGGATTGAATCCAATGGCGTTACCACTTGGTTTTCTGTCCCCTTCATTCTTTCCAGAATGGCTTTGGACGGAGAAATGAATCGATTTAAATTTGAAAAATTAAAGACCATATTTTTTGCGGGAGAGGTTTTTCCGGTTAAATATTTAACGCGTTTGATGAACTTGGTGCCTCACGCCACCTATTACAACATTTATGGCACCACTGAAACCAACATCCTCACTCAATATAAAGTCCCGGAGTTAGACCCCGAAGGAGATAAACCTATACCAGTGGGTAGGTCTTTTAGCAATTTAGAAGTTTTTGCGTTAAAGGATAATGGGGAATTGGTGAGTAAAGATGGAGAGGAGGGAGAAATATGTGTAAGAGGGGCAATGGTTACCCTAGGATATTGGAAAAACCCCGAAAGAACTGCCCAGAGTTATGTGCAAAACCCACTGAATAAGAATTACAACGAAATCATTTACAAAACCGGTGATCTAGCCCGCTTGGATGGTGCGGGAAACTTTCACTTTTTGGGCAGAAAAGGCCTGATGATCAAAAGCCGAGGTTATAGAATTGAAACTGGAGAAATTGAAGCTACCCTATATGCTTATGCAGGTGTCAAAGAAGCGGTCGTAGTGGGTGTCCCTGATGATTTACAAGGAAACATCGTAAAAGCCGTGGTGACTTTACAGCCTGATGAAGAACCCAATGGATTAAAAATAAAAGCCTTTTGCAGAGACAGAATACCCGTTTACATGGTGCCGGAAATCATTGAGTTTAGAGAAAGTTTACCCAAAACATCTACAGGGAAAGTAGATAGAATATCGTTAATCAAGCCAGTATGAGTAGTGAAACAGATGAATTACAAAGCGTTATTAGAAAGTACATTGTAAACGAGTTGTTGTTTAAAAGTAATGAATCAGCTATAAGCTATGATCAACCTCTAATAGAGCGGGGGATAATTGATTCGATGGGATTGATCACATTAGTGAAATTTCTAGAGAATAAATATGAAATAAGCGTTTCGAACTATGATATGCAGCTGGACAATTTTAGGACCGTAGAGAC
>JAJCYK010000615.1 GCA_029262935.1 Cytophagales bacterium
TGTGGTTCATCATAGCTCTCAGCATTATAATTTGTCCACTGCTTTGCGTCAAACTTGGACAGGTCATTTAACAGGCGCTTTTATATTCTGGGCTTGGATGCCACTGGTAGGTTTTCATCCCTTGATGATTTTGTCCATGCAAGCTATAAGTCTCATTTATCAATTTTGGATCCATACCGAAGCTATTAGTCGGTTGCCCACCGTATTTGAATGGATTTTAAATACCCCCAGCCATCACCGGGTACATCACAGTTCGGAGATTAAATACCTGGACCGTAATCATGCTGGAATATTAATTATCTGGGACCGCATGTTTGGTACTTTTCAACCAGAGGAGGAACGGCCCGTATATGGTCTAACTAGCAACATTAAGACCTTTCATCCAGTTAAGATTGCCCTCCATGAATGGGGAGATCTTTTTTCAGATTTACGGAAGTCAAAAAGTATAAAACAATTCTTTGGATACTTGTTTGGCCCTCCCGGATGGAGCCACGATGGCTCTCGAAAGACCGCCAATCAGTTGCGTCAACAATCACGAAATTAATCCGTTAATTTTGGGCGTACACTTTCCCACCAATAATGGTATGGGTCACCTTTGCTTTAAGTAGATCTTTGGCTGGTGCTTCCATGATGTTCTCGGAGAAGACAGCAAAATCTGCTAATTTTCCTACCTCAATGGATCCCTTTAGATCTTCTTCAAAAGCGCTGTAAGCAGCATCCAACGTATAGGAACGTAAAGCCTGGTCTCTAGTCATACGTTGATCTGCCTCATAACCTCCTTCTGGTGTACCAAGTAAAGTGGTCCTGGATACTGAGGCATAAAACGAAGCTAGAGGATACAGGGGTTCTACAGGAACATCACTACCATTTACCACAATGGCTCCTGATTGTAAAAGTTTTTGCCAAACATAAGCGCCATCTTCTATTCTCCTAAGACCTAATCGATCAATAGCCCAAGGCCGGTCCGATGCCATATGAATGCCTTGCATGGCGGCGATAACACCCATTTTCCCAAATCGTGGAATGTCCTCCGGATCAATATGCTGGGCGTGCTCGATACGGAATCGAGCATCTGTCGCGGCAATTGGATTGTTCTTAAAGGCCATTTCATATTGGTCCAAGACTTCCCTGTTTGCACGATCTCCTATAGCATGAGCGCACACCTGAAAACCATGTTCAAGTGCTTCTGCGGATAATTGAGATAAGGATTCAATAGGCGTGGTTTCATGCCCAAAATGTCCGGGACGATCCGTGTATTCTTCCAAAAGCCATGCCCCTCGAGAGCCTAAGGCACCATCCATATACATTTTTATCGCACGTATGGTTAGATGATCGTTCCCATATCCTAATTCAGGCCCTGATTGATACCAAGTTTCTAATAACGTAGTGTCCCTCCCGCTAAGCATAGCCCAAAGGCGGATTTTAAGAGCCCCGTTGTCAATAGATTCCTTATAAAGATCTATCGTTTGTTGATCGATCCCCGCATCATGGAATCCGGTAATACCATGTTTCAGGCATTCATCTACTGCCAGTTTCAGAGCTTGTCGGTCCTTTTCATCAGTAGTGTTGGGAATGTGTTTGGTAATCAGGGTCATGGCCCGCTCGTTAAATATTCCTGTCGGGTTTCCCAAGGCATCCGAAATGATTTCACCACCGTCTGCCAATCCAGCGGGAGCATTTTCTGTTTGGAGATTCTTAACTCCAGCTAATTCCATAGCCTTAGCATTTGCGAAACCTGCATGGCCACTAGCATGTCTTAGGTATACAGGGTTGTCAGGTGAAACAGCACTTTCTTGTCCATGCGTTTGAAAGCCCTTTACTAACGTATCGGGTTTTTGGTCCCATTTGCTTTGATGCCAGCCTCGACCAAGTATCCAATCGCCTGGCTGGCTTTGAGCTACTGCCGCGGCCACCTGATCCACAAGCTCTTGATAGTTGGCAGCCTCCCTGAGATCTAATTCCAGCTTGTTGTACCCCATGCCCATAAAATGACCATGTCCCTCGATCCACCCAGGTGTCATGGTATGTCCCTGTAGATCTAGGACTACAGTCGATTCTGAAATACGACCTTGCAAATCTTCGAAATCACCAACATAGGCGATCCTACCCTCTTTTATTCCTACAGCATCAACCATAGGATTGTTCTCATCTACGGTATATATAGTACCATTGTGAATTATCAAATCTAAAGGTTCGGGTGAACTACAGGCAATTAACCCTCCAATTAGAGATAAAAAAAAGCTTTTAATGATTGTTGGATAGCTCATGTTATAATTTGGGGAATGTCGTCATTCAACCTAATTCTTTTCCTCCAATATCCATAATAATCTCCGTGGTCAATTCTCGGAAATCCGTAATTATCAAATCAGCTGCGGTGAGGTCTTGATTGCCGGAATTTAAATTTTGAAACCCCACACAGTGCATGTTTGCACTTTTGGCTGCGCTTACACCATGTTTAGAGTCTTCAATTACCACACATTCATCAGGGAGGCTATCCACCATAATGGCCGCTTCCTGAAATATTTGTGGGTGTGGTTTAGACCATTTCAAATCCGCGCCACTAATTCGATGTTTAAAATATCTGTCCAACTGAAATAAGCTCAATACTAAATTAATGCTTTCATGGGAAGAGGAGGAAGCCAATACCAAAGCGATATTCCTTTGTTGCAATTCATCTATCAGATTCGTTACACCATCAATAGCGGCTAATCCTGGAAGGTTCCGTAGCTTCTCGTGATATTTTTCTTTGTCTTTTAAAAGGACTTCAGGTACGGTAACCTTTAAACTAAATCTTTGGATCAGTTCTTGCCACATGTTTTTTGAAGACCTGCCAATAAAAGATTGGTATTCTTCCGGACTTAGTGTGATGTCAAACTCCTGGAAAAGTGTTTGCTGGATTTCCATATGAATAGGTTCACTATCAATGATGACACCATCCATATCAAATATTACCGTTCTAACCATATTGAGTGTTGATTGTAATGTTTGGGGACAAATAGAACTTTTTCGAGTACATAAAATTAGTAATTTTAACTTAGGATGGACTTTTCCAGGCAAAAATGAAATCCCAACGCTCGTTTAGCGTTCTAAACGAACATATCTATGAAAAACCTGCTTTTAATCTTATTATTGGCCAGCGCTTATTGCGTAAAAGCGCAAGAGCAAGATCAGGTCCATAAAGCCAAAATCCAATTTATTGATTTAGAACCAGGAGCGACCCTGGAAGTTTTGGATTGGGGTGGTCAGGGAGAACCTCTATTGTTCTTGGCAGGATTGGGTAACACCGCCCATGTGTACGATAATTTTGCCCATCACTTTACCAAAGATTATAAAGTATATGGACTCACCAGACGTGGTTATGGTGCATCCAGTCAGCCAAAGTATGGGTATGACATACCTACTTTAGCCAGAGATATTAAGGGAGTTTTGGATAGTTTGAGAATAGAACGCGTTTCTTTGATAGGCCACAGCATAGCAGGAGATGAAATGACAGAATTTGCCTCATCCTACCCGGAAAGGGTTCATAAGTTGATATACCTGGATGCGGCCTATGACAGGTCCAATTTTGTAGACCTCATGCAAAAGGCCCCATATCCTCCACAGGCACAACCACAAATGACTCCCGCTGACTCCTCCTCTTCCTTTCAAGTAAGTGCCTATCTCTCGAGAGTATTTGGAATGAAATTCCCGGAATCTGAAGTGCTTGCTACCCGAAACTTTAGCAATGATGGCAAGCTGGCGGGGGCTGTTACACCCGACCAAATAGGCATAAAAATCATATTAAGCCTGCAACCACCTTCATACCCTAAGATACAAGCACCGGCCATGGGTGTTTTTGCGGTATTTAATCATGTGAATGAACTCTTCCCAAATTATCACAGCTTCGATCATAAGAATAAGTTAATGGCCCATCAAGCCATGGAGGTTTTAAGACCCTATCTATTAGGTCAAATTCAATTGTTCATGAACGAAGTGGAAAATCGACAAATTGTAAAATTTAACGGAGCAGACCATTTTGTTTTTCTTACGCACGAAAGAGAGGTTGTGAGTGAAATGCTTTCCTTCTTAAACCGGCCATAGAAAAGGGGTTTTTTGCAAAATATTTTAAACCTCTCCAATAACTACAAATGCTATTCTATATCAACTAGTTACCTACTGTTACTTATACAATCACTTCTAAATCACTTCTAAATCAAGTAAACTTTCTTAGCCAAAATTTCGTTTTTACTAATGAAAACCACTAAATAAATTATGTCACCTACCGAATTGAAAGTACAGATCCTGGAGTCCATAGGTGGATTGGATCAGTTACAATCTGAACAGGTATTAGCGTACATAAGAACCATCCTGACCTCCCGTGATGATGAAGAGGACTATGTCAACTTCAAAAGCAGAGCCATGGACGAAATTCAACGCGCTATTAACCACAGTAGAGGTCCACAGGCAGCGTAATGTCTTGAGGAATTTGCACTAATTATAACATTTTTGCGCGGTGTTTCCGCCAGCGCTAGGGGGGACTTTCTCTCTATACTTCCCAACAACATACTTCCATTTTAGTAAGGCCTTACAAAACACCCTTTGGATTAATTCCCAAGCCACTAACTGGTTTTTGCAAATTGGTTTATTAAGTCCACCAAATCATCAATATGAGAGCTTTCGGTTTGATGATTGTTTATACAGGCTCGTAAAGTACTAGTGCCATCAACTGGATAGATTGACAACCATGATTTCCCAGAATTTACAATATGTTGACAAATCTCCGCCGAACTCTTCTCAGATTCGGGAGCACTAAAACAAACTACCGGTAAAACGGTATGATTATGAATCTTGTACTTTGCGGCTAACAGCTGTTCCCTCAAATAGTCGCCTAAATTCAATGTCCGGTTTATCATTTCCTGATAGCCATTCCAACCAAACGTCAGCAATGACAGGTAGAGTTTTAGACCAATGAACCGTCGGGACCATTGAATGCTGTGTGTAAAAGGATCTACTACGTCCAAATCGGAGGCATCTTTGGGCATGTATTCCGTCGTAGTTCTAAAGGATTGACTTAGTATTTGGTCTTGATTGGTGATAAACACACTGCACCCCATGGGAACAGCCAACCACTTATGAATATCAAAAGTAAGCGAGTGACTCTTGCTAATGCCAGCAACATGTCGCTTTCCTATATCGGTTAAAGCCAACGCTCCACCATAAGCTGCATCGATATGAAACCATAAACCATAGTTATCCACAATTTGAGCAATTTTTAACAAGGGATCTATACTACCTGTACCGGTAGTGCCAAAAGTCCCCACAACCATAAAGGGCTTATGACCTCTTTTTAAATCCTGCTCTATGTTGATTTTCAATTGATTACAATCCATTGCTAGAAAGTTATCCACAGGAATTGGCCGAATCGCCTCGCTTCCCAAGCCACTAGCACGGGCGGCTTTAAGCACGGAATGATGCGCTTCAGTCGAACAATATAACACCGGTTTCCCTGCAATGCCAGCAATGCCTGTGGTGGCGTAGTTAGGAAAATGGCTATTAAGTGCGCATATCAAAGCAGTTTGGTTGGCTTCGGCACCACCTGTAGCGAAAACTCCATCTATGGTTTGGTATCCAAACTTGTCCCCCAATTGTTGAATAAGCAACCGCTCTATCTCCACAGCGAACGGCGCGTGACTCCATGCGGCCATTTGAGGATTAAAGGTAGCCGTGATAGTATCCGCTAGAATGGCTGGGAAATTGGCTCTGGGATTGAACAAACCGTAATACGCTGGGTGTGTAGTGTGTACGGTATGATTCTTCATTCCAAGTATCACATGATCAATAGCAGCTTTGGTACCTACCCCTGCTTCCAAGACATCTGATTGCAAGAATGCCCGCACTTCACTTTGATCTAAGCTGGGCGCGACTGGGTAATCTGAAGTACGATCCAAAAAAGATTGTAGTTCCTGGGTTAAATAGGTCCATAACTCACGTTGCTCTTTAGTAGTAGGATCAAGCATACTATTATTCCATTATTTCCAACAAAGGGTTTTCCAAATAGCCCAGCTCAGACCAATTTTGTGCTGCTTTTACATTGCTGATGTCTAAACTGACTGCAGAAGATTTGTGATTAGTAGCTATTTGAGCGCCGCCAGGAAGTGTGATCCAGTCCTCCCAGCTAAATTCCATCCCTCCCAATGGTAAAATCTTTACCCACATTTTCCATGCCACGGGCCGTCTGTTTTCATCTAGAATCCAAACATAGCTATCCCCAGGTGTGGTCCCTCCACTGCTGTAATGAATCATCAATCCTTGTTGGCCGTCTTTGAGCTTTATCAGACTTCGGGACGTACCCTCATCAAAAGCTTTGACTACAGCATTCAACCAAAAACTATCGTTGTTAAAAAAATCCCAGGCTTTCTCAATTATATGAAGAGATTCCGCGAGAGGCAGCAACTCGCCCTGTCGGTAAGCCTTACCTATTTTTTTGTCAATATCCAGTTTCACCGTGTAGGTGTCCCAAGTAACGAGGCATAAATGATTCACCTTGTCCCACTGGAAGGTATGAACGCCTTTAAAAGTCCATTGTATGATAGGTATGTTGTCCCAGGCTGAAGCATTTACAGCTTGCATCATGGACTTGGCTAGTTTATCCGCTTGTGGGCTGGTTGATGCTTCGGGCACATCTTCATCCAATACCCACCAGGCAACTAACAAAGCACAAAGCACCCCTAATAATAA
>JAJCYK010000616.1 GCA_029262935.1 Cytophagales bacterium
GTTCTGTACAACCCGTCAATAAAGCGCCCATGGCAGCCATTCCACTGGATTTTAAAAAGGTTCTTCGGCTATCAGAAGGGGTATTCGATTTTACCATGCAATTAGTTTTTGAGGTTATTCCAATATACAAATAATCTTTCTTAATGGGATTTAAAGTTATACTAGTGGCATGAGTTTGTTAATTTTTATAGCTTTAGTGACAACCCATCAACTATGAAAAAGTTTATTGCCTTGCTAATTATATGCCCATTTCTAGGGCAAGCACAAATGCCAGAGGATCAGGTGTTCCAAGAGTATGCCCAAAAGTCTTTCGCGGAATTTAAGGACTTACTAAGTATGCCCAATGATGCCCATTATCAGGATGATATTCAGAATAATGTAAGCTGGTGCGAGTCCCATTTTGGGAAACGAGGGTTTACCACCGAACGTTTGCAAACCGCTACCGTACCGTTATTATTGGCAGAGAAAAAATCCAAAAAACGACAAGCACCAACCGTACTGATCTATTTACAAATAGATGGTCAACCGGTAGACACAGCCTACTGGCATCAAGATAATCCCTATGAGGCTACTTTGAAGCGGAAAAATGATCAAGGGGCATGGGAATCAATCGATTGGCGAAGTTTACAACGAAAAGACATACACCCGGACTGGCGTATTTTTGCACGGTCTGTTTCGGATGCAAAAGGGCCCGTGGCGATGTTTCTTGCAGCACTGGATCTCATGCAGGATGAAAAAGAGCGCCCAAACTTTAACATAAAAATAATAATGGACTTTGAAGAGGAATTGGGATCCCCACAATTGCCTCAAGCGGTGGTCGATTATCAGGAAGCCTTGTCCGCAGATATGCTGCTAATATTTGATGGTCCGCGACACATCAGTAACCAACCCTCTTTGACTTTTGGAGCTCGGGGCATAACCGATATTACCTTGGAAGTATTTGGGCCGACAACACCTCAGCACAGTGGTCATTATGGCAATTATGCGCCTAATCCCGCGGTTAGGTTGTCACAGTTGATTGCCAGTATGAAGGACGCACAAGGGAAAGTCACGATCCCCGGATTTTACGATGGTATTAATTTGAGTGAGGAGGTTAAGGAAGTACTCCGCCAAGTTCCCGATGATGAAACATTTATAAACGAAAGATTAGGGATAGCTAAAGCCGATGGAGTAGCCCCCACTTATCAACAATCACTGCAGTATCCTTCATTAAACGTAAGAGGGATGTCTTCTGGCTGGGTTCGAGAAGAAGCCCGCACTATAATACCCGCCAGTGCTATAGCAGAAATTGACGTGCGGCTGGTCTTGGAAAGTGACCCTGATCGACTAATCGGTTTGATAAAGCAGCATATCAAAGGCCAGGGATACTACCTTACCGAAGCACCCCCGACTAACGAAGAAAGGACTCAACATGACCGAATTTGTCAGTTTAATGCTCAAACGTCCTATCTGGCTTTTCGTACGGACTTTGATTCTCGTGTGGGGATATGGTTAGATAAAGCCCTAGTAAAAGCTTTTGGGAAATCCCCCATTAAGCAAAGAACTTCAGGAGGGAGTATACCCATTTCGCCATTTGTCAAGGAGTTGGGTATTCCTGCAGTTACTGTACCTACGGTAAATCGTGACAACAATCAACATAGTCCCAATGAAAACCTTAGAGTAGGAAACTATATAGATGGGATCAAAACCATTTATGCCATCTTAACAGAGCCACTCAAATAAAAGAATTAGCAAAGATCGAATGACCGCAGAAGAGATTATTAAAGCTTTGGGCTTGCAACTTCTACCAAAAGAAGGTGGATATTTTAAGGTATCCTTTACCGCGGATGAAAGGCTTAAGGAGGAAAATCTACCCCGTCGCTATCAACAGGCACGGAACTTAAGTGGAGCTATATATTTTTTAGAAACCACTGAACAGTTTTCTGCATTGCATCAATTACCAACAGATGAGTTGTATTTTTACCACTACGGCGATCCTTTAGAATTGTTATTACTGCACCCAGATGGTAGTGGAGAATTGAATCGATTGGGGATGGATTTGCATGATGGACAACGCCCACAATTATTAGCTCCCAAAAACAGCTGGCAAGGATCCCGCCCGGTGCTTGATGGGACCTTCGGATTCAGTTTAATTAGTACTTCAATGGCCCCAGGATTTCACGAAAACGATCCGATATTTGCAGACCGTGAATCACTAATTGAAAACTACCCAAAGTTTAAAGATCAAATTTTGGCGTTAACTCGTGATTACGACATCAATATCCAGTAGTCTTAGCCGCTACAATTACGCCTGTAGACCAGTCCATTTTAGTTATTGCTAAATCTTTGCGCTTATCCAAGTAGGTGGTTAAACCATCGACAAAATCTTGATGCCCATCTGGCCAATTGGGTTGGGCCTTCATGTCGTCAACCACATAAAGACCTCCTATTTTTAAGAGATCCAAAGCAGTTTCAATATGGCTGTACTTTCCAGGCCAGGCATCGGCAAAAATGATATCGAATTGAGGACCATTGTAGTTCAATAACCATTCTCCTCCATCCGCACAGCACAATTCAACTCTGGGATCACTGCCAAAGAATTGCTGCGCAATCTCTATTAGTTTAGGGTCGTTATCCACGGTTACAAGCTTGGATTGAAAATCGAGGCCTTCAACCATCCAACAAAGAGAAGCTCCGATACCTGTACCAAGTTCCAAGGTGAGCGATGCCGGTTTGGAGGCAATTAAGGTTTTCAAAAGAGCTCCGGCTTGTAAGTCCGCAGGCATGTCAAATCCAATTTCCTGGCATTTATTCTCAATGTCAGAAAGTAAGGCAGGTTTGCTAGCAAAGTGTTGATCATTCATCTGGGCTAAAGATACTGTTTACTTTGATAGCGATAAACACAATGGGGCCCGAAATCGAGAAGATCAATGGTTTCTTCCAAAATGCCTCCCAGGCGCTCTGCTAACTTACGGGAGCGTTGGTTTTCGGGGTCGATGTAGCTGACCACCGTGGGTACTTTCATCGTTTGGAACGCATAAGTCAAACACCTATCTGCGGCTTCTATGGCATACCCTTGCCCTTGCATCTCTTTTAATAACCAATACCCCAATTCCAGTTCGGGCCAACCTATTGATTTCCACAACCCCACAGCCCCGACTAATTTTTGAGTGTGCTTTTCGTACACTGCCCAATAGCCATATCCTTTCAGGTGCCAGTGACCAATGTAGGCCGCAAGCAGGCGCCAAGCTTCTTCTTGTGTTTTCAGTCCTCCCACATATCGGGACATTTCAGGATCGGAAAAGTAACTGGCAAATTCAGGGAAGCAATCTTCATCCCAACCCTTAAAAAGAAGGCGGGAAGATTCAATAGGTGTCACCATAATATATGTAAATGTGGAGTTGTAAATATAGCCATATCTGCAAGCTTGCCCTGCGGAGCTTTGCTATTTATGCAATAATCTCTAATTTGTCTTTTACCCAACATTCAAAACCTAAACAGATGAAAATCAAGGGAATATTAATATTCGCTATCTCTCTTACGCTTTTTGTATCGTCTCCTAGCGACGGGCAGCGCCGAAAAAAAAGCAGTATTAGCCAAATGAAGTTAGATACTACTTTACTAAGTGGACTAAAATGGCGAAACATAGGACCTTTTAGAGGAGGCCGTAGCGTGGCTGTGGCAGGAGTAGCTGATAATCCCTGGTTGTACTATATGGGTACTACCGGTGGAGGAATGTGGAAAACCACGGATGCAGGAACGACTTGGGCCAATATTTCTGATGAGTACTTTGCCACCGGATCCGTAGGTGCCATTGGTATAAGTCCTTCTGACCCCAATGTAATCTATGTTGGTATGGGAGAACACCCAGTACGCGGCGTGATGACCAGCCATGGAGATGGAATATATAAGTCTACTGATGCGGGTAATACCTGGCATCATTCAGGTCTTCCTAATGCGCATCACATCAGTGATGTGATTGTTCATCCTCAAGATCCCGATAAAGTTTATGTGAGTGTGCAAGGAGCGTTGTATGGGCCAAGTGCAGATAAGGGCATCTACGGCACAGAGGATGGAGGTATTACCTGGAATAGATTGTTGTTTGTTAACGACCGTACGGGGGCCAGTAGTTTGTCCCTGGATGTTTCCAACCCACGAATTCTTTATGCCGCCATGTGGCAGCATCAACGTTATCCCTGGCGCATGGAAAGTGGTGGTGCAGGTTCCGGTATTCACAAATCAACGGATGGAGGTAAATCTTGGAAAAAGTTAACGGAAGGGTTGCCCGAAACCATGGGTAAATTAGGTGTTTCTGTGAGCCCTGCGGACCCTCAGGTAGTGTACGCGGTTATCGAATCAGAAAAGGAAAAAGGTGGCGTATATCGGTCCAACAATGGGGGCGCCAAATGGGATCAAGTAAGTAAGGATCGAATAACCATTGCCCGAGCATGGTACTACATTGAAATTGAAGCAGACCCTATGGAGGTAAACACGGTGTATGTGCTAAACTCTCCTTTGTTGAAATCTATTGATGGGGGCAAATCCTTTGTACCTCAGCCTATTCCACACATAGATATTCATGATCATTGGATAAATCCCAAAAACAATCAGATAATGATCAATGCCAACGATGGTGGTGGCACCATTAGTTTTAACGGAGGTAAGACCTGGACCACTCAGCAAAACCAACCTACGGCGCAGTTTTATAGAGTAGTCGCAGACGACCGCTTCCCATATTACATTTATGGAGGTCAGCAAGAC
>JAJCYK010000617.1 GCA_029262935.1 Cytophagales bacterium
CTCGGTCAACGCCTTCCGCGCGGGTTATGAACCCACGCTCTATGCCCACTATTAAGGCCATCAGGCCAAAACCGGATCCACCTGAAGTCACCAAATCACCTGAGGAGTTACGCTCTCTAGATAAGCCACTATTGGGGTGGCCAAAGTCCCAAAAGTACTTAAAGGTTTGTGCTTGTATTTTGGTTAGCAGACCCTCTGTGCTGATTACGGGAAATTTTGGTTCGGAATCTATCATAGTATAAAACGAGCCACTAAATCCTTCGAATATGGATTGATCTTGAGATATCAGATCCATAGAAATAGTTAAGGTGTATTCTGAGATGTATTGTAAAGGCACACTTGCTGCAATGGTTAGAAGAGTCCCTGATGTATTTAAAGAGAAACCTAAACCTTGAGAAACACCAAAATTATCCTGTAAACTTATAGCCGCATCAAAGTTGATGGCACTTGACAATGCTTTGTTAAAATCGACAGTGATCAAAGCATCTGTAGTTACGTTTTGCACTCTTGAGCTCACATCAAGATCTTGGTTGCCAATGAGTATTGTATTTAAACCGAAAGTGTCTGGGGTGGTAACAAATGTGAATACCTGGGGATCCAGTACTTGACCATCTATAGACTTTAGGTTTGACATAGTCAATGTATAATTGGTATTGTAGGTGAATGCATTTTCAGGTAATAAGGATATGGTATGGTCATTGTCAAGGTAACTTGCCACAAGATTAATCGGGACGTTATTCACAGTAATGGTAATTGCTTCGGGCATTGACTGTCGATCTACAGCCAGGTTAAATCGAAACACCAAAGGTTGATCGATAGGTATTTCTGAGGTATTTGCCTCTAATTCTAGCGTGCCAACTTTCACAGACAACAACTCAAAATTAACTATTGGGGTATCATCACCATCCGTGCTACAGGAGACCAGCATCATTAAACTAAGCACTATGTAGATCGCGCGTATCATTAAGAAAAAGAGAGAGTTCAAAGTGAACCCTCTCTTAAGCTAACTAATAATTAACCTTACCTAATTACTTTCAGCTATAAATAAGTCTTGGACATCAGTAGCACTAAATGCCACATCAAAAAATCTCACATCGTCCAACAGCCCTTTAAAATGATTTGCCGTCGTGGAATTATAGTTACCAAAGCCGGTATCATTCCACTTGGTTGTAGCCTGATCAAAAGCAAACCCAAAGGCCAGTTTATTACCAAAGGTAATTCCTACTTCTGCATCGGCATCATAAGTAAGGCTTACAAAATCCACTGTACCAGTGGGCATTGTAAGATCATCCGTTTCTAACAGTACGTTATTAACGTATAAGGAGCGTTTATTTGTCGTGCCATCATAAGTGATTACTACATGCGCCCATTTTGCAGCAAGTAGCGACTTGATGCCATCCACCAAATTTTCTTCGAACTCAATGCCAATCCAACCGCCATTATCTCGATTTTTCCCATCCGCATTTACAAACATATTGTTGTTAGCAGTAGTGGCATCACTTTTTTCGTAACGCCCTGAAAAGGAGAAGCTATTGGCGGATCCATTATTTTCAATAAAGAATCCTGCAACGCCAGCTACACCCATTACAAAATGACCGGCATTACCATCCCCATTGGAGTTTAAATGATCCGTGGTATCAACGTTAACCCAATAACTCACGGTAAAGCTTTCCCCAAGAAGCTGATCACCATTCGGTACTTCAATTAAAGTAGTATTGCCGTCGAAAGAGGCCACACTTTCTAAATTACCAAAGCGATCACCTGCGTAGGTAACTCCGATTTCGACATCGGCATTGTTGGTACCTACTCCGTCCATAGCATTGCCGTCGAAACTATAGTAAGCCAATTGATTGGCATCATTTGGGGGTACAACTCCTGCATTTCCAGCGGATTTAAAAGTTCTGGTAGTAGAACTAAAAGTGCCACCATCTGCAGCAGCTAAGCCGCCCGTTAAATTCAATGTGTAATCAGTTCCTCTCTCCAATTCACCGGTTATATTCACCGTCACCGTAGTACCACTACCTGATACTGTCACTGCTGGATCACTGCTGCCACCTGTAATACTTACATTCGTGGAAGTAGCGGTCGTGGCATCAATATCTCGACTAAACGTGATGGTAATGCTGGCGTCTAAAGGCACATCTTCAGCGGCACTAGCACCATTTAAATCTTTAGTGGTGTTACTGCCTGT
This sequence comes from Cytophagales bacterium, assembly GCA_029262935.1. Classification (GTDB taxonomy): domain Bacteria; phylum Bacteroidota; class Bacteroidia; order Cytophagales; family Cyclobacteriaceae; genus JAJCYK01. Next base: position 2,192 of record JAJCYK010000617.1, read on the forward strand.
TTGCAAGTCAGTTCCAGAAACGGTAATGGAAGAAATAGTTAGGGAAGCCGGGCCGGATCCCTCATCATCTCCACATCCCGTAAACAACATCAGCCCAATAGCTGTTGCTGCAAAAAGTAAGTTACGTATGCTCTTCATGGTTGGTTATAGTTTTAATTGATCAATTATATAAATACTGTTCTTTATCCTTACCAATTGGGATTTTGGATTAATGTCCCTTCGGAAAGGTCTATTTCTGATTGGGGAATGGGCAGCAATTCATGTTTCCCTGCTATAAATCCATAGACACCCAATATTTCGTGTGCTCTTCCTGTTCGTATCAGGTCAAAGAATCGATGGCTTTCCAACGCCAGCTCTGCATGGCGTTCTTCCAATATTATGTCCCTTAAGAGTGCTTGACTGGTTTCTGTTATATCTAATAATATAAGAGGGTTGCCGGCTCTGGCTCGTGCTCTTACCATATTCAAATAAGGCAAGGCCTCGGCACTTTTACCATTTTCATTCAAAGCCTCAGCTGCCATTAGTAATACATCCGCATATCGGATCATTCGGATGTTGCTTCCCCAAGAATCTAGTGGACTAGTACCTGGCACCCATACCTTTTCATTATACGCCTCTATTTCTACGATCTCAGAAGAGGAACCGATGGCATAAGTGGTATCTGGTGTACCGGGATCGCCTAGTATTTGAATACCATCCAAAGTTTCTCCTAAAAAGATAACTGTGGCATCTAGTCTGGGATCTTCGTCTCCAAAAAACTTAATCAATTCAAAGGAAGGCCTGTTGAACCCCCAACCTTTATTGGGCGAACCTCTTGTTCCTTGGGTATTTCCATATTGGGCCCCTCCTTCTTGGAACCCTACACCGGCGATCGCGCTAATTTCAAAGACTGATCCAGACCCCTGCTCGCCTTCTGGTCGGAACATGGATTGAAAATCATCATCAAGTTGGTATTCGCCAGAATTAACAACTTCCAAAGCATACGTTTCCGCATTTTGAAAGTCATTGGTAAACAGACTTATTCTTGCCAGCAATGCCTTTCCTGCACCTCTGGTAGCTCTACCGAGTTCACTACTAGGGTATTCACTTTTCTCTGGCAATATCGCTATGGCAAATTCTAAATCAGGAATTATTATTTGATCGTATATGACACTCTTATCTGTTCGTGGAAGCTTAAATTCTGGACCTGTAGTAGTCACTAAGGGAACGTCACCAAAACTCCTTACCAAACTAAAATATGTTAAGGCCCTTAAGAATCGGGCTTCCGCAACCAATCGATCTCTTAACGCAGGGTCCATGTCAATGGATGGTACATTTTCGATTACCGTGTTTGCTCGACGCACTGCTTGATACAACGTGCCATAGTAGTTGGCAATGGTATTTTCCTCTGGTTGAAAGCTAAAGTCATTGAAAGCGCCAATTTGAATGGCATCTCCAGGATTACTCCCTTTCGAACTTTCATCTGACATGATATCAAAAATGGGAAAACCCACATGAAAACGCCATTCTCGGAGCATGTTGTAAATGCCATTTGTAGCCAAAACTGCATCAGGTGAGTTAGAAGGGAATACGCCCTCCGTAATTAATCCTAAAGGTTCCTTTTCTAAAAATTCCTCACAGCCAACGGAGAAAAGCCAAAGAAAAAGTAATGTTATGAATCGTATCTTATGCATAGTTAAAAGCTAAAATTAACACCGGCAGAGTAGACTGCAGTTACAGGATATATTCCCAAGTCAATTCCTGATGAGAGCACGTTTGAGCTCCCAATTTCAGGAGTATAACCTGAGTAATCAGTTATCGTAAAAACGTTGGTACCGCGAAGGTATACTCTCGCGTGTTTCATGTGTGCCCTGGATATTAGGTGTTCTGGTAGATTGTAACCCAGTGTAATACTGCGTAATCTTAAAAAAGAACCGTCTTCAATAAAATAACTGGAAGCATTGTAATTAATACCACCCGATGTAGCTCTCGGTTCAGTAGTACTAGTGCCTTCACCCTGCCATCTATCCCTAAGCCTTCCTTCGTAGTTTTGCAAGTTAGGGCGCACAGCATTTTTGCCATTGTAAAGCTCGTTTCCAATTTGACCTTGAAAATCTGCGCTCAAATCAAACCCGGCATATGAAACACTAAAATTAAACCCGTATAGAAAGTCCGGTATGCTGGACCCTAGAAAAGTACGATCATCAGGAGTAATTACACCATCTCCGCTGATGTCACGAAAACGGAGATCACCCACTTTTTGGCCTGTCAAAGTGGGTAACTGATCCAAATCGGCCTGGTTTTGCAAGACGCCTAATACTTCATAGCCGTAATAATAACCAACTGGTTGACCAACTTCCGTTCTTGTAACCAATTGACCATTGCCTAAGCTTCCCTCGGAAATGAAGGAATCTGAGCCACTGGCAGCTGCCAATTTTTGGACTTCATTGTATATGGTAGCACCTAAGACGCCAAATCGGTATTCCAGAGGCCCAAGTTTGTCTTTCCAATTTACATTAAACTCAAACCCCCTATTAAGTATCTCCGCGGCATTAGTTCTCACTCTCACAAAAGCGCCATTTCCAAAATGCCCTGGAGTGGTGAGCTCCACCAAAATATCATTGGTCACCCGGTTATAGTAGTCAAACTCGCCCGTAAGTTTTCCTTCCCAAAGTCCAACTTCTAGGCCAACATCGTATTGGGTGGTACTTTCCCATCTCAAATCAGGATTGGACGATTTGTCCAAACTAGCACCAGGTTGAATCGTCTCATTTTGGCCAAACACTGCATCCAATCCATTTCGTACAAGCGCGAATTGATCATTTTGTGGGATTTTTTCATTCCCAGTTTGGCCCCAACTTGCACGTATTTTCAGATCTGAAATAAATGAATGATCTATCAAAAAAGATTCCTGGACAATATTCCATCCTACAGCGAATGACGGAAAGAAACCGTATCTGTTGTTGCTGCCGAATTTGGAAGACCCATCTACCCGTCCTGTTGCTGTAAAAAGATACTTCCCTTGATAACTGTAGTTTATTCGAGCCAGGTATGATACGATTGAGGACTCTGTAGCAATATTGGCAGCATTTAAGGTACTTTGGTCTCCAGCATTAATAAATTGTACATCTGGATCTTCCCGGATTAAGTTCTCTACCGATCCTCGTAAAAACTCGTCGTATTCTTCTTGTACTGTAAA
>JAJCYK010000618.1 GCA_029262935.1 Cytophagales bacterium
AGAATTTGCCTCCAGGGGCTCGGCCTGTATAATCAAAGTTCAACCAAACAACCCCATTTTGGTCTACGTGGTAGTAAACACTTTTGCTCTTAGACTCTTTGACAAAGAGCTTATGTCTTATGAGGAATATGGCCTTATCAAGCTCATGTTTGCTGCCCACTCGGAGTTCAGGATAAATGTGATGTGTGGTTCTAACCAACCTTACCTGGGCTCCAACAAATTTTAAGCAAGCTGCCATTAAGATGGCATGGTCATCACAATCACCGTTAAACTTATCATCGTAAACCTGCTGATTAATAGTCTCACTAGCAGAAGCAAAATATTCCTCACCTGCCGGATCGGATACATATACCCAATGATTGTTTATTTCTTTAAAAATGGAGAAACTTTGAATTAAACTTCGATTGTGCTTGTCTATAAAATCACTAAAATGTTTGGTGCCGATTTTAACAGCAAAGTTACGCACCTCTCCCTCCTTAAAGTTTACCGCTTCAGCTACTTTATATGCGTCCTGAAACGGCTCAAAGTCATCCGCCATTAAAGGCACAGCTACAGGATTGTTTTGCAAGTTGTACAAGGAAACTACATAGTCTTGAAAAGCATCTTGAAAAGCATACTTTCCCTGGGCGCTACTGACGATGGTGACGATCAATCCTACTCCTAAAATCAAAAGCACCAAATGCTTTAAACGCACTACAATGTAAATAGACAACCCTACCACCAAAATTGAAAACAACAAATGTTCTAAATGGATACCCGCCCCAAGAGGCAACGCAATCCTCGGTAAATGTGGACTCAGAAGGAAGAAAATTGGCAATGCAATGATCACCGCAACCAGGTATAGCAGGATGTTGATCAAAAACGAGAAATCCTTTGCGGTTACTCTTTTGTAGATTTTGTCAATCATAAAGAGAATTTATACTTCAAATATAACAAGAATTAATGGGAGGGAATTCCTTTTTTAATGCAATCTAATTGAAGACCTTACTAGGGCTATGTTTACCAGTTGTAAAGAGGGGTATCTAGGTAGTCTGGTCCTTGAGACGCATTTTAATAATTAGTTGCTTGGCATTCTGCTTCTTAAGGTAAGTTCTTAAATCTTCGGACCGTTCATAAGTCCAATCCATTAAGTCAGTAGCTTCAGGTTGCTGAAAGAGCAGTTGATCTTTAGCGAATCTTATATGCACTCCGTTATACCACCCGGTATGCACCTCACCATCTATTTTATAGGAGAGATAGAATTTGTGAACCTTAATTTCTTCAGGCTGTCCTTCCATTTATGGATTAGCAAACCGGAAATGCTTCCGGTATCATTTATCTCAAATAAATCGAATTTATCACATTATACAAAAGAAAAATACAATAATTAATTAGATGTTAAAACATGAATAACAAAAAAGCCCCGAGTTTTCAGGGCTTTTTTAGATTTCCTAGGTAGTAATACTTACTCCGCACTCACTTTAAAATCGAAGGCTTGGTATTCCCACATAAAATGCACTTCGCCATTGTCCTTTACTTTAAAGGCTAATTGTTCTTGAAGTTTGTCAGATTTACGGGGTTTTACTTTGATTCTTAAGGCGTCTTCGTCAGCGCTGTAACTGTAGGCTCCCCATTGATCGGCGTTTTTGTTAAAAATTACCGTCCATTCTCCTTCGGCAGGGATGGTGAATAAAGAATACGTACCAGCTGGTAATGATGAACCATTGATCTTTGCATCTTTACTTATGCTAAAGGTAGTGGCCTCATTGGCTCCAGTACGCCATACTTTTCCATAGGCCTCAAGGCCTCCAAATATGGTTCGACCTTTTACTGATGGAGCACCGTAGTTAACTTCAATTTTCAAATCACCGATTTGGGCGTTTGCAGTCATAGGAGGACTTGGTCTCTTAGACTTATCTCCTTGAGCAACAGCATTGTTTGCCATACTTAAGACAAAAAATGCTACAAATAAATAGCTTAATTTTTTCATAAACCAAATTTCATTAATTTTTGGGACTAGTGGTATGTTTCACGAAATACTTTTACCTGTGGTTACGATAACGCCTTATTTTCTTTAAATTAAAAAACCATCGCAAGAAGTTAAAATGAAAGGAATTATGAGCATTTCATTGATCTCTGGCAAATTGGGCTGAATTAGCCAGTATAGACCGCCTTCTTGCAATGGTCCTTCAAGATAGGGAATACCTACAGGTTCTCTTTGTTAACTATGGTTAAGGACTGTTAAATGTTGTTAATGGGGACATCAACGTTTTGATTGGATCCAGATCTTGAAGTCCAAATAGTCCAACTGGTTATCATCAAGCAAGGGACTTTCAGCAAACAATTTGTTTTGCAATGACCGGAATAACGATTTATGCGCAGATGCCGGCTTCATACTTATTTTTGAAAAGAAGTTCAGCAAGACTTTCTCAAAGGACTGGACTTTACCTCTTTTATTGAGAAATCTTCGAGAAGCATTTACCGCGTATTTAAGAACGGTAATGTTTCCCAACTCGTAGTGAATAATCAAATTTAAAAATTGCGCATAACCAATGATGTCGTTACGAATACCGCTGTACCGCTGTATCAGGATCTTGTTAATGTCCCTCAAGGCTTGGGTGTATGCTCCGGACATAAACTGGAGGTAAGCAAATTGATAGTAAAACATAACATAATACTCCTTTGGTATGTGATCTACGTATTCCTCCAAAAACAACCGCACTTTTGGAATCAGCTCCAACCCTTCTACAAACCTGCCAGAATCACGATAAATTTCTAGTTCAACGTTGTAGGTGCGTAGCCAAAGCTTCATAGTTGTTCTGTCCTTGTTTTTTAAATCGCACCGTTTGGGAAGGTCTCGGATCTCCTTTAAAAGCGGAGGTATTTCCTCTAAGCGTTTAAGATTCAACAACAATCCAATTTTATTATTTAAGGCTGTCACATAAGTAGAAGGATCTTCCTTAATATGCCATTCTTGAGTATTTAAATAAACCAAAAGTTGATCCAGCGCTTGCTCAGACTTTCCGGATTCACCCAGTACCGTATGTGAAGTATAACGCAAATGATAATAAAGTACCTTGGAACGATGCGATGTAGCATTTCGATCGTCTTTCAAATAGGGATGGTGCAAAACATCCGATAAACTAGGACTAGAAAATCGACGGGATTGATTGATGGTCAGAGACCAGTACCCATTAAGATGTTCTAAACATTGAATAAGTGCTTTTTCCTGCTCTAGAAGACCGTTAATCTCATCTCTACTATCTAGAGCCCCTTTTCTTAGTAGTTGTACTCTTCTTTTCCATCCTAAGACCTCCAGCAGTGCCAACTGATTGTCGTATTTGGTGGCGATCTGCTCGGCGCTTTTTATTGATTTCAGGCAAAGTTCGTAAAGGTCCTTCTTAAAAAGAATCTCAATATCCTGAAGTAAAATGTGAAGCTTTAGATCGGAAGAGTCTTTGGCATAATAGTTCCTCAAACTTTTGAGAATCATCTTTCTCAAATAGTTTTTAGTAACATGTAATTGATCAAGAAAGGCTTTTCCTTGAAACTTCGCGTGTATTAATTGCTCATCATATACTTCCATTTCATCTAGAGCTTCAAAGAGCAACCGGTAATTCTGATCTTTATTTGGCCCCTGCGATTCTAGGTTGAAATAGCGCTTTTCAGATTTGCTCAGGGATTTAATCAGCGAAAAAAGCGCGTCGAATTTTGCCATAGAAACTTACGTATTAATGTAATAAAAACGTCATTTAGATTAGTACACGTCCTAAATTACAATTATAGAATTTTACGAAAATACAATATTTGGCAAAAACTTTCTATTTCAAGCTCGTATCATTGAGTATCGAATTAAATAATCTGTTTTATACTAATCCTAAATATTATGGCAAATGCAATTAACTGGTTCGAGATACCAGCCAAAAATCTAGACCGCGCCTGTGCGTTTTATAGTGCAGTACTTAGTGGGGATATACACCGCGAAGACATAATGGGTACCCGTATGGGTTTCTTGCCTCATGCCCAAGAGGGAGTAGGTGGTGCTTTAGTTGAAGGTGAAGGCTACGAACCTTCGGATAGTGGTTCCTTGGTATATTTAAATGGCGGCACTGACTTGGCGGACCCTCTAAGCAGAGTTGAATCGGCAGGTGGCAATGTCATAGTACCTAAGACCAAGATATCTGATGAGATTGGTTATTTCGCAATATTCAAAGATACCGAAGGGAACAAATTGGCACTTCATTCCCCAGCATAATAATAAATAGGTTGGGAGGTCTATGTGGCCTTCCAACATTTCACTAAATAGCTTTGCTATGTCACACTTTACTAATGACTTTATTAAGTTCTTCAAGGAACTAGACAAAAACAACAACAAAGCATGGTTTGATGAAAACCGCAAGCGCTATGAAACCTCTGTAAAGAAACCATTTTACGCTTTTACAGAAGTCATGATAACGAGAATAAACGAAAGAGATCCAGCTGTACAAATCAGCGCCAAGGATGCAGTTATGAGAATCAATAGAGATATTCGATTTTCTGCAGATAAAACGCCGTACAATGTCCACTATGGTGCCATTATTTCGTCATCAGGTAGAAAGGACAAATCTGTGCCAGGATTGTTTCTTCGATTTAGTCCCCAAATGATCGGGGTATTTGGAGGAGCACATGGGGTTGACAAACATCAATTGTTGAATATTCGGAACACCATTCTTAAAAACCCCAAGAGATTTCAAGATTTGATAACCGATAAAAAATTTGTAGAGAAGTTTGGGTCCATCAAGGGAGAAAAGAACAAGCGCTTACCTGTAGCGTTTCAAGAATTAGCTTTAACTCAACCGCTGATAGCAAACAAGCAATTTTACTATGTAGCAGAACTAAACCCCAAATTAATTACCTCTGAGGATCTCACAGAGACCCTAATGGACTATTGGGAAACCGCCAGACCGGTTAAAGAGTATTTGTCAGATGCAATGAACTAATGGAAGATCATTTCAACCAAATTGCTAAAGAGTTGATCCAGGAATACGATCGGGTGACTCCCGGGAATATGATGCGTTCCCCAGCTTTAAGTTTTCAAAAAAAAGTTTTTGCTTTTTACTGGAACAAGCAAATGGTTTTCAAATTAGATCACCAAGCTGGCCTACAAATGGAAAACTTCCCTGGCTCTTCTTTTTTAAACCCCTTCAAAAATAAACCGCCTATGAAAGGGTGGTTGGTAGTACCAGCAACTCACCACAAAGATTGGAAGTTGCTCACTGAAATGGCCTATGAGAATATATGTAGTGTAACTAAACCTTAACCCGATGCCTGTCCCTGAATCTCAAATTAACTTTATACTAGACCAATTAAGCGACCTGGATCAGGTCAGTGCCAAGCGAATGTTTGGTGGCGTTGGCTTTTTTAAGGATGGCAAAATGTTTGGTATGCTTAATAATAAAGGGGTATTTTTACTAAAAGTTGATGACTCCAACCGGCTAGATTATGAGGAAAAGGGAATGGCACCATTTTCTCATAGTAAGCACAAAAAAGGATCCATGCCTTATTACGAGGTACCACTGGAAGTGGTAGAAGACCAAAAAGAACTAGGGTCTTGGGCCGGAAAGTCTTATAACATCGCTAAGAACAAATAAGGAAAGATTATGAAACGAATTTTAACTGTAATCCTAACCGTAGTAACCTACTGCGCAATATATGCCCAAGAAGAGGGCAAGCTTAGTCAAGCCGAAAAAACCGAAATTGCCGAGTATATGGCTTCTGCTTGGGACAAATTGGAAAAAAGTGTAAGTGATTTAAACGCATCGCAATGGTCTTATAAACCAGCAGATTCCGTATGGTCTATTGCCGAAATTGCCGAGCACCTGGAGAAATCGGAAACCGAACTATTTAATACGGTCAACCAACAATCAGGTACCGCAAATACCAAACCGGTCAACGCGGAAGAAGTGGAAGCTAAAACCAAGATGGTAATGCATGCAATAACATCGCGTGATCAAAAGTTTAAGACACGACCTAATTTAGAACCAACAGGCAAATATGCTACCCCAGAGGACTTTCTTGTCAGCTTCAAAAAACTCCGTCAAAAGACCCTGGACTATTCACAGCAAACAGAAGATGCCTTGAGACATCATTTTGTGCCTTTTGGCCCTTTGGGAGAGCTTGATGGGTACCAAATCTTAATGTTTATGACCGGTCATCTGGAGCGACACCGGCAGCAGATCGAAGAGGTAAAAGGCAACCCAAACTATCCCGGCACTTGATATTTTAATCTGAGGCCACTACTAATTTTTGCATAAAGGTTTGTTGAGGTCCCTGAAGCCGTAAATAGTACATCCCGGCAACCAGATGTGACCCATCAAATTTGATCTCATGAATTCCGGGAGGATAAGATCCGTCTCCAATTTGTTTTAAGTGTCTTCCCTCTTTATCGTACAAGCTCAGTTGTAGGGGTTGACCTTTACTTTCAAAACGGATAGTGGTAAACTTTATCAGTGGATTTGGATAATTATAAAAAGAAACGAGTTCTTCAGGCGGCTCAGGACTACTGGTGACTCTTCCAATGATGGGAAGGTGTTGGAATTCTTTAAACATTATCTGGTTGAGATCCGGACCAGTAATCTCAAACCAATCTGCTAAAATGGTGGCATAAATAGATCGAAAGTCATATTGCATAGGGAGGTTGTCAAAAGGAGACACCTGACTGGGTATGGTAGGATTTTGCCCCAAAACAATGGGGTTCACATTGGTACCAAAGAGGAACAAAGGCGCAGCTGCCCCATGATCTGTACCGTAACTACTGTTGGATGCAATTCGACGTCCGAATTCCGAAAAGGTCATTCCCAATACTCGATCTTCAACATTAAGTCGTTCTAGGTCGTCCTGAAAAGCAAAAATTGCTTCCGACAATCGGCCTAATAAATTGGCATGATTTCCTACCAAAGGGTTATTTTGATCCACCTGATTGGCGTGAGTATCAAAGCCGCCAATGTTTACTACATAGACTTTGGTTTTTAAACCACCCGCTATTAATTGTGCTACGATCTTAAGTTGATCAGCTAAACCATTATTACCTGGTTCAGGATAAAGAGGGCTTAAGTTATTAGCTTTGGAAGCAGCATTTTGGATGGTAGTGAGATATACTTGGGTTTGTTGAATGATTTGTCGAATGTAAGTCAATTCAAACCCTGCGGGAGTGTCTGGGGCTTCATCCACGCCACCGGTTATCAATTGAGCAAAGGAGTCTGTACTGGTAATAGCCATGCCCATGTTGTTAACAGGACCTTGGCAAGTAGTACTTACGATGGGGCCAATAGTCAGTGAAAGAGGGTCAGGCATAGCTTCATTTGGATACCCCTCTGGAAAGCCACTAAATTTTTGGTCAAGATAGCGACCCAACCAACCATCAGTTACCACAGAGTCGGCATCACTGGCTGAGGTCCAGATATCCGTTGATCGAAAATGTGAAAAATTGGGATCAGGGTAGCCCACGTTTTGGACTGCGCACAATTTTTGTTGGGTAAATAGCTCTTGCATACCCGTCATTTCAGGGTGCAACCCTGTATTTGTATTCAAGCCCAAAATAGTGTTTTCCGGTATAATTACATTTTGGCGAACCTTAACCAGATTCTGGTATTGATCTAGGGGAATCAAGGTATTTAGGCCATCATTTCCTCCATTCAACTGTATTAACACCAACACCCGGTCCGTTTCATCAGCGCTGGCTACTAATGTATCAAAAAGAGAACCGGCAGAGACACTAATGGGATTGCTACCCAGCCATAAAGGTAGGGTAAGTGGCATACTTTTCTTGAAAAATGTTCTTCGTTTCATAGCGGTTAGGATAGGTGATATTCTGCCATGGAGAACATGGCATGGATTAAGGCCCTTAGCTTCGTTCCCACCGCATTAATTTTACAGGGATCTGTGGGGTCATTTAAATAGTCTCCCCATTCCACGGTCCATTCAAAATCTGGAAGTCCTGGAATTAAGGCTTCCTTAAGAAATGCCAATTGTACTTCCGTAAGTTCCAAGGGCATCAACAAGGAGGCTACCTCATGAATCAACACATTTGGATCCAGTGAATTGGAAGTCGCCTCAGCCATGGGAATTGGGTTCAGGTAAGAAAAAAAACCTTCATATGGAAAGCCAAAGAAAGATACATTGTCTGTATACCGGGCCCGGTTGGGAACAGTAACTGAGTTGATCCAAATTTGGTTAAATTGAGGCTGTTGATAATAGGCCGCCCATCCCGCAACATTAGGCGGATCACCTAGATCCATCTGTTGCAAGGCCGATTCAAAATAGACATATATGTACCACATGATGTGTTGCGCTACAAAATCATCATTCGTAGGGAACTCCACCTCAAATTGGCGTAACAGACCCACGGTAAAATCGATAGGGTTTTTTATCAGCGATCCTCTTACTAGCGTATCGTGAAAATGAGCACTATTAAATAGAGCGGCCAATACTGGTTTCACCTCATAATCATTAGCTATCATAATTTGCGCCAACGGCTCAATAACGTTAGCCTCTATGGTGTCGTCAATGACATAATAAACAAACCAGCGGTAAAGTTTGCGACAGATAAAACGGGCCGTTTCAGGTTGTTCAAAGATCATGTCAATTAAGACCAGATACTCATTTGAATCGTCATTTGTGATGACAGTAGAATTGAAACTTTCGGAAAATTCTTTGCTGCCCGTGTCATGATTCTCACTAAT
>JAJCYK010000619.1 GCA_029262935.1 Cytophagales bacterium
CCGGAATCAACGGGTGTCTTTTCTGCAGTTTCGTCTTCAGGTGCTTCGTCTAACAACGGTTTCTCTTCCTGCAAGTATTTGGTTATAAACAACCGAATGTCTTCCTGGACTTCAATCCAGTCCTTATCTGATGTTTTAGTAACGGTTATGAAATTACTCATATAGAATACCCGCTCCACGTAGTCAAAGTCAAACAATGCTAAAGCCAGCGGTGCCTTCTGTGCGCTTTGCTTGTTAGGGAAATCGTAGCTTTTACCTCCTTCAACCAACATATAATTGGCCACAAACTTCATCGAATTTGGATTAGGATTGGATTCCATATACAAATTCACTTGTCTGTTATACAATTCTTCTCGATTATACCTTTCCATATGTACTATGTTTTAACTTCTTTAGTAACGTATCACTAAAGGATTTGTTCATGAATGTTTACTCAATAGGATATCTTTCGTCTCGGGCTTCCTCTTTTAAAACCTCCTCATGTAGTAATTGATCAGGATCCAGTCCGGTCCTTAATTCCCCTTCGGTGCTGGCTACAATGGTAGCAACAGTGGCATCCCCAGTCACATTGACAATGGTACGACACATGTCTAAGGGTCGATCTAAGGCAATAATTAAGGCCAACCCTTCAGGTTCTACCCCAATAGCTCCAAGTACTATTACCAGCATAATTAAACCAGCACTGGGAACAGCGGCGGCTCCTATGGAGGCTAAAGTAGCGGTTAACACGATGGTTAGTTGGTCCAACATGGTCAAATCATGCCCAAAGGCTTGGGCTATGAATACTGCGGAAACGGCTTGGTGAATACTGGTACCATCCATATTTATGGTAGCACCCAAGGGAAGCACAAAACTGCTCACTTCCTCTGAAACGCCTAAGTTCTTTTCTACACGATCCATGGTAACCGGTAAAGTTGCGGCACTAGAACTGGTGGAAAATGCTAACATTTGCGCTGGAAATATCCCTTTAAAGAAGTTGCGATACTTTATGGAGGTAAAGGTGGTAATTACTGCGGGGTAAAAAACAACCACCATAAAGGCCAAGCCAGCTAAAACAGTTAAAGCGTAAACTCCAAGGGCCTTAAAGAGATCCAGTGCACTCGCTGGGTCGTCACCGGCAATATCTACAATAAGACCTGCTAATAACGCCAATACACCAATAGGAGCAAACCGCATCGCTAAATCTACAATACGAAGTATGACCGCATTTGCCCCATCAAAGAATTTCTTAACAGGAAGTACCTTCTCTTGCGGGGTCATGACCATAGCCACACCGAACAAGAAAGCAAAGAAAATTACCTGCAACATGTTGATGTTACTGGTGAAGGCCCCAAAGATGTTGTCCGGAACTACATCCACTAAGATTTGCAAAGGGCCGCTTCCCTCTACAGAAGAGGCGCTTTGCATCTTCATCGTCGCTTCGGAGGCATATTTTAAGCGTAGTTCTTCTCGCTTATCCTCTGGCAAAAAGTTGCCTGGTTCAACTAAATTCACCAGTAATAGCCCTACAGATATAGCAAGTACTGTGGATACTAGATAAAAACCAATGGTCTTGCCTCCAATACGACTAAGCTTGGCAAGATCTGTTAAGTTGGAAATACCATCTATCAGGGAAACCAGTACCAGGGGCACCGCTATCAGTTTAAGTAGATTAATGAAAATGGTACCAAAGGGTTTAATCCAATCGGTTACAAAGGCACCAAAGCCTCCCATAATTGCCACCAAGCCCAAAATGATGCCAATGACCATTCCAATAAGAATTTTCCAATGTAATGCCAGGTTCTTCATATCTATAGTTTCACTGATTTATTCAATAATAATGCATCGACCATCACCAAAGCGGCCATGGCTTCAACAATTGGTACCGCCCGAGGCACCACGCAAGGATCGTGTCGGCCCTTGCCCTTTACTACTGTATTTTCCCCATGCTGGTCCACACTGTCTTGATCTAGCATTATGGTAGCCACTGGTTTAAATGCCACATTAAAATAAATATCTGCGCCATTTGAAATGCCTCCTTGTATTCCCCCTGAGTAATTAGTCTTGGTGACCACGGCATCCCCGTCCTTAGCAAAAAGATCGTTGTGCTGAGAGCCTTTCATTTGTACACCAGCAAATCCACTGCCGTATTCAAAACCTTTTACTGCATTTATCCCCAACATGGCATAGCCTAATTGTGCATGGAGTTTATCAAATACAGGCTCCCCTAATCCTACAGGTGCTCTTTGGATTACGCAACTAACTACGCCGCCTATGGAATCTCCCGATTTTCTAGTGGAGTCAATTAGTTGGATCATCTGCTGAGCTGTCTCTTCATGAGGGCAGCGTACTATGTTGTTTTCCGCACTAGCTAAATCTAATGCCTGATAGGCTTCTTGTAAGTGAATGGAGCCCACTTGTGAAACATAGGCCTGAATGCTTATCCCATGTTTTTTTAGTAAGGACATGGCTATGGCCCCGGCAGCCACCCGTGCTGCTGTTTCACGGGCACTACTCCGCCCTCCCCCTCGATAATCGCGGTTGCCGTATTTTTCTTGATAAGTGAAATCGGCATGAGATGGCCGATACTTTTCCGCGATATGACTGTAATCCTTACTCTTGGCATCCTGATTCCATATCATAAGTGCTAGAGGTGTTCCAGTAGACTTGCCTTCGAATACTCCAGATAAGATTTGAAAACCGTCTGGCTCTTTACGTTGGGTGGTAATTTTGGATTGTCCTGGTTTGCGACGGTCTAGCTGTTCTTGAATAAAGCCTTCGTCAATATCCAAACCGGCGGGACAGCCATCAATGACTACACCAATACCTGAACCGTGAGACTCACCAAACGTGGTGATCTTGAATAGCTTTCCAAAGGAATTGCCCATGAATTATTTCCTGAATACAAACACTGCAGTGAGCACTAACATAACTAAAATAAATATGTTAGCAAAAATCTTCAGAAATTCGTAATCATGGCGATTACGGAGTTGATTCTCCTGGATATCAATAATATCATAAAAGCTGCCCAAGTCTGTAGCTAAAATGGTTTCATTCTTTTTGCTTTCACCCCTGACGGCAACTTTGACTTGTGACCTCAAAGTTTCATACTGCTTTTTAACTGGATTAAAAAAGGTCCATTCAAAGAAATCCCCCAAATCATAGTCACCGGGCTCATTAGGAATGGCGTAGTAGCCAAAGGAACGACGCCCCTTGACTTCACCATTTCTTCGGTGCACGTTTTGCTGAATGTTGGGACTGTAAAAGTCAAAGTTA
>JAJCYK010000620.1 GCA_029262935.1 Cytophagales bacterium
CTGATTTAAAGCCAGGCATGTACATCGTTAAGGGGCTTTCAGAAACAGGTAGTTTCACTGAACGATTGATAAAAGAATAAACCCAGCTATGGCACCTTTAGCAATCCAGTAAGTTGCCATGACGGCCTTTGGGAATCCAAAGGCCGTGCTTTTTTTATACCTTTTCGTACCAAACACTTTGTATCATACCTTGACTGAATTTTTGTACAGCGTTGGTTAGTAAAGCGTGCTTATTAAAAGCCTTATCAAAATCTTGTAACGTGTTGCTTTCCATACCCGTGGCTACTTTGAAAAACCCATGCATCAGGCTGTTAAGTTGTCTTTGCCACCAAGGACTGTTTTTGTCTACATAAAAATCGCAATGGAGCCAGTTGCCATGTGCTTCCAATAGGTTGTATATGATTGAAATTGCCTGTTCAAGACGTTTGGGGCTAAACAAGTCCAGCACAAATGGTGTTAAGACCAAATCAAAACGTTTATTGGAGTCTTGTAAAGCTTGTAGGGGTTGTCCGTAAAAGTGTAGACGATTAGAAGCCAACTTGAAGCGAGTTTGGGCTTGTTCAAGCATTTTTTTTGAAGGCTCGTAGTAGTGAATTTCAGCCTGAGGGAAGGCGTTAATCAGCGGCTTCAAAATACCACCCGTACCCCCACCCACGATTAAGATTTTATCGGCACGGGAAATTTTATTTAAAAATGTCAATGGAGCTTTCTTCAGAGTCTTACCAAAAACCAGCCATGACAAGTGATCGTAATAGGGTGAAATGGCATCAAAATCGTTGCTGCCTTTCATATAAAAAGGAGTAAACCAGGAAAAAAGAAAATACCATCACCCAAAATTCTGAATCGCTCTGAAGTTTTGAAAAATCCAGGCTTTGCAATAATCAACGCCAATGACACAGCCATTAATGAAAGTATGATTTCGGCTCTAATCAGCATCGTGTTTTCTGACCACCACATAACACAAAAACCAGCTAGGGTAATGACGATAAGAAGACAGCTCAAAACGATTTGCTTGGTTAGGTCCCTCCCCCAGAACTGTACCGCTGAACCAAACTGTTGTTCGCGATCCAGTTCCAATTCAAAATAGGCAAACTCCAGTAAGTTCACCAAAGCCAGTAGTACAAATTGTACAAAGATAAAAACCAAGGGCAGGTCAATTACTGGTGATAAAGATACAGGAGCAGCAAACACGCCTAAAGTATAAACCAATGCGATCATGATCTCTTTTGCAAAGGTTGGCTTCGATCCAATTACGTGCAGCATAATGAAATACAAGGCCACCAACACGGAAATGACTGTGCCCACGATCAGGGTAGCTGGTGGAAATTGAGGCAACAATGCCACCGCGATGGATGAGGCGGCGATAACCAATATTGTCAATAATGTAAAGTATTTTAAATGAAATTGATGACGGAAGAAACGGGCTTGGTCTTGCATTTTATAAGCGTCCCAAAGATGGTCAGCCGTATATATAACCCACACTGCCAATGCCAATACCAGTAACATTTCTTGAGGTATTTCAATTTGCAAATAAGTCCCCAAGAAGTGTGAACAAATTACAGATCCTAGGACTACGTCTAAACTCAAAGCTCGGATGTACCGATATAGGATATTTAGCATAAATGAAATTACCAAAAAAAAAGCTTACCAAGGGCAAGCTTTAATGGTATTTACATTTGGCAATTAGTTGTTTGAAAGAGCTTCAGCCCCAGCCACGATTTCTAGGATTTCGGTAGTAATTGCTGCTTGTCTGGTTCTGTTGTAGGTGAGTTTCAATTCCTTAAGTAACTCTCCAGCATTTTCAGTAGCCTTATCCATAGCT
This sequence comes from Cytophagales bacterium, assembly GCA_029262935.1. Lineage (GTDB taxonomy): Bacteria > Bacteroidota > Bacteroidia > Cytophagales > Cyclobacteriaceae > JAJCYK01. Next base: position 1,823 of record JAJCYK010000620.1, read on the forward strand.
GTCATTCGGGCCCCGTGTTCTGCTGCATTTGACTCTAAAAGAGATTTATAAAATTGAATCTTTAGTGACTTTGGAATTAAATCGTTGATGATTTCAGACTTCGATGGTTCATAAATGTAGTCAATACTGTTATTTACCGTTTCGTCTTGAACTTCGGGAGGTTGCACGGGTAGAAACTGCTCTGTCCTTAAAACCTGAGTAGCTACATTTTTAAATTCATTGTAAACCAAATCTATGCGGTCATAAGTTCCTTCAACGTATTGTTCCATAGCGTACTCCGCAGCCAATCTCACATTGTCGAATGATAATGAACCAAACAATAAGGCATGATCTTTAATAGTTGGAAATTGCCTTTTTGTGAAGTAGTCCAAAGATCGCTTCCCTATAGGCATAACAGTAAGTTTGCCAGCCTCATGAACCTGTTGATATTTATCTCTTATCAACTGTTCTGTTGCCTTGAAAACACTGCTATTGAAAGGGCCACAAAGCCCCTTATCAGAAGTTACCACCACTAACAACACATGAGCGATTTCCCGCGTCTCGGCATAAAAGTTTTGGATCTCTCCATCATTTCCTGCAGAGACATTTTGCAGAATCTCCGTAAGTTTCTTGGCATAAGGCCTCATCTTGATGATGTTGTCCTGAGCCTTCCTCAACTTAGCAGCAGCCACCATTTTCATGGCTTTGGTGATCTGCTGGGTGGAGGAAACAGATGCTATTCTACTTTTTACTTCTTTTAAACTTGCCATGCGCTATTGCATTAGTTCGTATACTTCCTAGCCATATTAATGGCCTCATTCTTTAACGTATCAGTGACATTATCATCCAGTTTTCCTGCACGCAATGTATCCATGATGTCTCTATACTGAGCGGTCATTAGAGTTATGAATTCATTTTCAAACTCTTTCACTCGTTTCAAAGGTACTTTATCAATGTATCCTTTGGTAGACACATAGATAATGGCAATTTGGTTTTCCACGGGTACTGGCTCGTATTGCCCTTGCTTTAATATTTCTAAGTTGATACGACCCCGGTCGATGATCAATTGAGTTGCGGCGTCCAAATCTGAGCCGAATTTAGCAAAGGCTTCCAGCTCTCTAAATTGTGCCTGATCCAGTTTTAGTGTACCAGCCACTTTTTTCATGGACTTAATCTGGGCATTACCACCCACTCTGGACACCGAAATACCCACGTTAATTGCAGGTCTAATACCAGAATTAAACAGGTTAGTTTCCAAGAAAATCTGCCCGTCGGTAATGGAAATGACATTGGTGGGAATATAGGCTGATACGTCATTCGCTTGAGTCTCAATGATAGGCAATGCAGTTAACGACCCTCCTCCTTTTACCATATCTTTTATTGAGTCCGGTAAATCATTCATACTTCTGGCAATGCCATCGTTTGCATTAATCTTTGCGCCTCTTTCTAGCAATCTTGAGTGTAAGTAAAATACATCACCAGGATAAGCTTCACGTCCTGGAGGACGACGAAGCAAGAGCGACACCTCACGGTATGAAACCGCTTGCTTGGATAAATCATCGTATACTACTAATGCCGGCCGGCCGGTATCTCTAAAGAATTCGCCAATGGCTGCACCAGTAAATGGTGAGAAAAATTGCATTGGCGCAGGATCAGAAGCATTTGCAGCTACCACGACCGTATAGTCCATAGCTCCGGCTCTTTCTAAAGCTGCTACCACCCCTGCCACGGTAGAAGCTTTTTGCCCACAGGCCACATAGATACAAAATACGGGTTCCCCTTTTTCGTAAAATTCCTTCTGATTGATAATTGTATCAATAGCCACAGCAGTTTTACCGGTTTGACGGTCACCGATGATCAACTCTCGTTGTCCTCGACCTACTGGAATCATGGAATCGATGGCCTTAATTCCAGTTTGCAATGGTTCACTAACCGGCTCTCGATAAATTACACCAGGAGCTTTTCGCTCTAGTGGCATTTCGAAAGTTTCGCCGGCAATAGGGCCTTTACCATCAATGGGCTCCCCTAAAGTGTTCACTACCCGACCCAACATGCCGTCTCCTACTTGAATAGAAGCAATCTTTTTGGTACGTTTTACAATATCTCCTTCTTTGATCCCTTTGGAATCTCCGAAAAGCACCGCACCCACATTGTCTTCTTCCAGGTTAAGTACAAGACCTTGCATGCCGTTTTCAAAAACGATTAGTTCACCAGCTTGTACATTGGATAAACCGTATATGCGAGCTACTCCGTCACCAACTTGTAACACGGAACCAACTTCTTCCAGTTCTGCATCAGACTTAAAATTGGATAATTGCTCTCTTAAAATTGCCGAAACTTCATCGGGTCGAACTCCTGCGGACATAACGTCTTAAGTTTTTATTAATTCAATGTTTTTAAAATCCCTTTATGTAAGGGTTGTGTAAGAATTTCAATTTTAATTCTTTGATTTTACCTTTGAGGCTTTCATCTACTTGCTGTCCTTCAACTTTAAGTATGTACCCCCCAATTAATTCTTTATCTACCTCTTCTGCCAACTCCACGTTGTGCTTTCCAGTTGCTTCTTTTATGATCTTTTTAAATTGATCTCGTAAAGGCTCATCCAAAGTAAACATGGTGCTTACTTTGGCCATTTCTATCCCTTTGAATTGGTTGTATTGGGCATGAAAAACAGTGGCAATGGACACCAATACATTTTCTCGATTCTTGCGAGTAATGATTTCAAAAAAGGACATGGTGATGGTATTCACCCTGTTTTCAAATATCCCCTTGAGGATAGACAACTTTTTATGATGATTGATAATAGGATTCTTCAACATCAAAGTAAAGTCACGATTTGATTCACAAATTTGGGAAAACAGTTGCATATCCTCATGGACCACCTCCAGCATCCCTTGACTCTCGGCCAAGCTAATTAGCGATTTGGCATATCTGGAAGCTACTCTAAAATCAGACATCCTAATTGATGTTTAGTTCATTTATGAATCGAGTAACCAGTTGCTTTTGCTGTTCGTCGTCGGATAAATTCTGACGGAGCAAATGCTCGGCTATCTCCATGGATAAAGCGGCGACGTGATTCTTCATTTCAGTCATGGCAGCGTCCTTTTCAGTGTTAATTGCTGCTTTCGCGTCTTCGATCATTTTACCGGAGATTTTAGAAGCATCCTCCTTGGCTTCCCCTTTGATTCTATTCGCAGAAGCTAAGGCCTCCTTAAGCATTTTGTCTCGTTCCAATCTAGCTTCATCTAAGAGCTTCTCGTTGTCTGACTGCAACTTTGCCATTTCGTCTTTTGCTTTTTCAGCAGCCGATAAAGAGGCTTCAATACTTGATTCCCTCTCTTTCACGGCGTTTAACATAGGCTTCCATGCATATCTGCTAAGAACAAATACCAGTCCTAGGAATACTATCGTTTGCCAGAAAACTAAGCCAAAACCTGGAGTTATTAAATCCATCTGTATTTAAGTTAAAATGATAAAGATAGGGTTGAAATACTGCCTAATGCGGTTATTTCAACCCTGATGCTTATGCAGTTTTGAAAGATATTAATAGTGCGATAACCGAACCAAACAAGGCTACTACCTCAATCAAGGCGGCGATTACCAACATTTGGGTCTGGATACGATCGGCTGCCTCTGGCTGACGTGCCATGGCCTCCATAGCAGAACCACCGATTCTACCAATACCGATTCCAGCTCCGATTGCCGCTAGGCCTGCCCCAATGGCAGCTCCCATGTGCGCAATACTAACATCCATTAATAAAGAAGCTAACATAGTTTTACATTATATAAATGAAACAAAAATTCAATTCTAGTGATGACTCTCAGCTACTGCCATGCCTATATACATTGACGAAAACAACGTAAAGACATAAGCCTGTATGGTAGCCACCAACAATTCAATAATATTAATAAACAGTACTACTAAACTCGTTCCCACACCTACCCAAGCACTGTGAAAAATAAATGCCAAACCAATTAAGCTCAAGAATACGATGTGACCCGCAGTAATAGCGACAAACAGTCGCAACATCAGTGAAAAT
>JAJCYK010000621.1 GCA_029262935.1 Cytophagales bacterium
GAAATTTCAAAAAGCTTTATTCTAGAGCATTTACAAAAACTCTCTCCTGAAAGTAAAGCAGCATGGGGTATAATGACCCCTCAGCATATGGTAGAGCATGTTGAACTATTCCTGCATATGGCGGTTGGCAAAGTAGAAACAGACATCACCACTCCCGAAAAACACTTAGAGAAAGTTCAAAACTCCTTATTCAATTATCAATCCATGCCTCGTGAATTTGATCACCCCTTATTCAAAAAGGGAGAAACTGAGATATTGAGATATGAAAGTTTGGATGCTGCCAAAGAGGCTTTACTTACATCTTACGATGATTATCTAGAATACTACCAAAACAACCCGGAAGCTGAACATACCAACACGGTTTTTGGCTTATTGGACCATGAGCTTTGGGAATTATTGCATCGCAAACACATTCATCATCATTTTACTCAATTTGCACTGATTTAAGCTATGGAGGCCTATGTAAACGTGAATCATTTGGATAATGGAATTAAAGAGATAGAATTCTTTCATCCATCACACAACTCTTTGCCTAGTAATGTATTAAGTAAATTGTCCCAAACGATAGCGCATTGTGGACAAGATTCCGAAACTAATGTAATCATTCTTAAGAGTGGAGGTGATCGAACGTTTTGCGCGGGCGCCAGCTTTGACGAACTTATAAGCATCAATGATTTCGAAACCGGAAAGCAATTCTTTATGGGTTTTGCGAATGTCATTAACGCTTGCAGAAAATGCCCAAAACTGATAATTGGTCGAGTCCAAGGAAAAGCAGTGGGTGGTGGCGTTGGTTTGGCATCGGCCGTGGATTACTGCTTGGCTACTAAATTTGCCGCAGTTAAGTTGAGTGAATTAAATGTGGGCATCGGACCATTTGTAGTGGGGCCCGCGGTGTCGCGCAAGCTTGGACTTTCAGCAATGAGCCAAATGGCCATTAATGCCCAGGAGTTTTATAGCGCTCAATGGGCACAGCAGCAGGGTTTGTATGCTGATGTCTTGGAGGATACACAGGCCTTGGATATCGCTGTAATGAAGCTTGCAAAGTTCTTAGCCGCAACCAATCCAGAGGCTAGAGCAGCACTAAAAGCTATTTTCTGGGAAGGATGTGAAGACTGGGATGTATTGTTATCTAAAAGAGCAGCAGTCAGTGGCAACTTAGTGCTGTCAACATTTACTAAAAATGCGCTTTCTAAATATAGCAAATGAAAAAAATACTTTCAAAAATCAATCACTGGGTCTTAATACTACTATGCCTGTTTTGCTGTTTCCACACTTGGGCACAAGAAACACCCTCTAAAGACGACCCTGGAAATAAATTAACTACAGAACTCCTTAAAATATACAAGAAGAAACAATTTAATGGATTCGGGGTAGCTGTGGTAAATGATCAAGGCGTCCTCTATGCTAAAGGGTTCGGTTACTCAAATAAAGCTTTGGAGTCACCCTATACTAATCAAACACTACAAAACATTGGTTCAATCTCTAAGACAGTCATTGGAATCGCCTTGTTAAAAGCTCAAGAACAAGGGAAGTTGGATTTGGACGATGCCATTAATGATTACCTTCCTTTTGAGATTAACAATCCATATTCTCCAAGTAAGAAGATAACCATTAGAAACTTAGCAACACATACTTCGAGTATCACTGATACTGAATTCTATGACAAAAAGGCCTACGTACTGGCCAATGCCCAAGATGGAAATTTACCCATCCTCCAACAGCAAGCTGAAGTTTTTCAACATCCCGAGCATCAAGAAACCATTGAAAGCCTAGTCCGCAAGTTACTGACCTTAGACGGGGACTGGTATGCCACTAATAACTTTCTTAACCAACTTCCAGGTAGCCGTTATGAGTACAGTAATATTGGGGCAGCTTTAGCCGCATACATACTTGAACAGGCCACCGAAACTGCTTATGATAAGTACACCATCAAAAATGTGTTCAAGCCTCTAAATATGAAGGCTACTGGATGGCGCTTTGACCAAATTGACATGGAGCAACATTCCGTAATATATGCCAATGTCAAAGATCCCTTGCCATATTATTCGTTGGTTACTTATCCTGATGGCGGGTTACTTACCAACGTCGAAGACCTGAGCAAATACTTAGTCGAACTAATAAACGCCCAGAATGGAGCGGGGACATTGCTCCATAAAGACAGCTATAAAGAACTGTTTACCCCTCAATTAACAGCCAGCCATCTCCCTCAAAGAGATACTAGTAACCCCTTGGATGATGAGTACAACAGCGGAATATTTATGGGATTTACTCCTAGTAATTTAATCGGTCATACCGGATCCGATCCAGGCATATCCACCTACATGTTTTTTAATCCGCAAACCAAACTAGGACGTATACTGTTTCTGAACACCTCATTAAATACCAAGGATGGAGTAAAACAATATTTGAGTATAGGTAAGGCCCTAGACAAATATGAAAAGTCAACAATGGATAACTAATCCTGTAACAGTACTATGCGGTCATTAAACAGTTCTTTAGAATTTTCTATACGCGCTTCGCTCCAATTCATGGGGTTAGCGTCTAAAAAGGCTAAGGCTTCATTTCCAGCTTTTATTGCTTCTTCCAAATGATTCATTTTAATTAAAATATCCATTTTTAGCCTATGACACCAGGGTAGGCCTTGGCGCTGGATGGCCGTATTAATTAGTGTAAGGGCCTTGTCCAACTCCTGGCCCCTAAAAAAATAATAATTGGCAGCCATTGCATATTGCTGAGGGTTTTGTGAATGTTTCGGGATTAGTTCTCGATCTATATATTTCGTTATTTCCGTATAGGTATTCGTTTCTATGGAAAACTTCACCAAGGTATTTTCCCAAGACATATGAACTTCAATGTCATCCGGAATCACCTGCAATCCAATAGTAAAGGTTTCCTTGAAACTTTTGGTTATTGCTACCGGTGTTTTAAATCGCAAAATATTCAGCTGCTTATCATATCTGTGCGTACCATAAAGACTGGTGTCCTGGTTAAATAGTACGGTCCATTCGTTTTCACTAGGAATGGTAAACAAACTGTAAGTTCCTGCAGCTAACCAGTGGTTAGCAATTTTTACAGAATCACTAAATGCAATTTTGGTACCAGCGCCAGCACCTGTTCGCCAAAGCTGATCATAGGGTACCAAGTTTCCAAAAATCGTTCTACCACGAGCAGCAGGACGTTCATAATATATGTCAATATCAACAAACCCCACTTGCTGATGGATTTCTCCCTTAAAACTTAGTGGAGGAAAGCGTTGAGGCGGTATTACATCTATCAGTTCAACAAAATACACCAACGTGGAGTCTGGAGACAAAAATTTCGGATACTGCTTTCTTTTACTTAAACTAGGTGGGACAATCATTTTGCGAATTTCTCCAGGCTTCATGCCTCGGATGCCTTCATCCAACCCAGCAATAGCCTGGTTACCCCCAATCAGCAGTCGCAGCGGGGAGGTCATGTTTTTTGATGAAAACAACACGTGTCCGTTTCGGTATCCCATCTCTTCCTGAATCAACACTTCGTCCCCTTCCTGCACACCGATGCCAGATCCAGGTTTTAATATTTCATAAATCAAGCCACTGACTGTCGTGATTTGGCGCTGTTTTACATCTCCCGATTGGGCTCTAACTGAAGTTTCTCCCAGCAGCAACAAGGTCACCACCAGTGTGCATTTAAGGCTATTTTTAAATGGTTTCATAAATCCTACAAGTATTTACTAGCTAAAGTAGTGGTTGGGAAGGGACGTACGCTGCTTCAATTGTAAAAAAGTGTAAAATGAAGGTAAAACCTGCCTCAAACACCTTTCGTTTATAAAAGAGTAGCTATTTTTAAACCCCATGAAGTTCAAAATATTCTCTACTGGAATTCTAGGAATGCTGGTACTTCTAATGTCAGCATTTATTATTAAGCACAGCAAACCTGAATTTCTTGATCAGCATGCCACACTATTGCTTCGCGTAATTGGACATGAGTTGCTGACCTTATCCGGGGATTCCACTTCCAGAGTATTACCAATAAACGAACTCAAAAAGGGCTTATTTCAAATTGACTTTCAAAGTGACCTTGTGATTTTGCCAGACAGTTTGGTCAGCATTGTTAGGTCTTCGTTGGACCATCATCAAGTCCCCAACTACTATGCTGTAACAGTATTTGAATGTCGAACCTTAGAATCTGTCTACGGATTTGCCATCAAACCTGAAGGCAACGATATCGTTCCATGTCTGGGACGGGTCTTACCAAAAGCTTGTTACTCCATTCAAATTGAATTTAACGATCCCAAGTTCTATTCAAATAAGGCTTATCAGTTTGCCGTGGCAATTTCACTAGTCGTTTTCACATTCCTAGGTTACAAATTCTATAAGCAACCTACGACTAGCAAGGGTGGATCATCGCTGATGTTTTCCTTAGGATCCAGCAAAATTGATGTTAAACGCAGTATCCTTATGCACCAGAATAAGTCAGTAGTTCTATCCGATAAAGAGACTCAAATACTAAGCATACTGGCCCAGCAACAAAATACCATCGTTTCCAGAGAACGTTTAATGAAAGAGGTTTGGGAGGATGACGGTGTTATTACTTCACGAAGCTTGGATGTGTTTGTCTCAAGGCTACGAAAGAAACTTAGCGTAAACTCTAAGTTGATTTTAAAAAATGTTTACGGCAAAGGTTATATTTTGGAAGTCCACTAATAACCTATTCACCTGCAGTTACTTCCACTTCTACTTTTAATTCAGGATATTAATGGAGAAACTCCCAGTATGGACTGCGGTGGATGTAATCCAGTAGGGTCAATCCATTGAGCAAACACGTCGTAATTTTCCAAAAACCCGTCGACGTCAGTGGTATAGAAGCGCTGGGTGAGAATGTTACTCTTCTACTCATTCCCGCCATTGATCAATACGGCATCTACATTG
>JAJCYK010000622.1 GCA_029262935.1 Cytophagales bacterium
TGTAATTATCTCTAAAAAAATGACCTAAGAAAAAGTGGCGATTCTCATCGTAATCGGAAGAGGCTATTTCAAATTCACGAGCTTGCGAACCTCCCTCGATGGTGATCTCATCACTACTTCCCCGTTGAGTAGAAAAGACTCCGCTCACGAACAGCTTACCGAATTGAAGCTCCGTTTTCACTCCGAACAAGTTTTGGGACCCTCGAATTAGACTGTTGCTTACGCTCATACTTACATTACCAATCTCAATTTTCTTAATAATGTCTTCGTCGAACCCCGTATATTCAACCCGAAGATCATTTTGAAAATCGAAAGAGGTATTGTTGTCGAAGTTGGCGGTTACGCGCAATTTCTCCCCAATTTTCCCTATTACGTTCATCCCAATCCTTTGTTCAAAATCAAACGTTCTTTGCCTTTGTCGGCGAATGGGAATGGATTGATTAAAAATCCGTTCTGAGCGGAATCCAAAATCCAGAGTAACGGACCCATTCGGTTGAATATCTACAAAGCTCCCTCCAAAGATGCGATCGAACACCGGACTAATTGGAATTTTTGGTATGAGCCGTTTGCCACTGATGGCACTTTCACCATCCAACTCAGCGGCTTTGGCCCTCCAGTATTCTTGAATAATCTGTCGCTCCTGAAGTCTGGAGTATTCATCAAAATTCATAATGGTGGGCGGCCGGTAATCAACACCATTCATACGTTCATAAATGGTGTAATTCCTTCCGGTATCCACTTCAATCTCTAAATCCAATCCAAAGGGCTCCCCTTTAAGCAAAGGGCTGTACTCCACTTCACCGGAAAATGGATCTCCCACGCGATCTTTAGCATCGTATGTGGGTTGCCTGGAGGGGGTGTATTCGGTTTTTGGAATAGTATCCTGGGGTATGGTGTCATTTGCTTGCTGGAATAGCAAAATTGAAGAAGCCTTGGAATAGGAACTATTGAAGCCACTTAACACTAAAACAAGCGTCAAGATAAGGGGAAAGGTGTACGTGTTGCTTTTAGGCTGCAATGCTTTTAGGATGATTTAAGAACCCGTTTAATTAGCTCCTCCACAGTTAGATCCTTTTCGGCATTTTTAATATTATTGATAATGGCTTTTTCTGCTACATTTTTGTTGATACCTAGGGTGACTAACGCGGATAACGCTTCGTTCTGGATGCTATTGTGTGTAACTGAAAAATTTTGGGAGGCTTTTCCTATTAAACTGTCTTTTTGTAGTTTATCCTTTAACTCTAATATGATGCGTTGTGCGGTTTTGGCACCGACCCCTTTTACACCCTGAATTACGCCCACATTTTCTGTAAGAATGGCGTTTTGTATTTCTTCAGGCGACAGTGAGGACAAAATCATGACTCCAGTAGCAGGACCAACCCCTGTAATGGAAATCAAAGCCATAAAAAGTCTTTTTTCATCTTTATCGATGAACCCATAAAGTGTGTAAGCGTCTTCTTTAATATGGCTGTAGGTAAACAACCTTGCCTTAGTTAATGTTTTTAAGGCTGAAAAAGTGCCCAAGGTGATCTTCAACTCGTAACCAATACCTCCAACATCGACTACTACAAACGCCGGCTCTTTTTCAACTAAAGAACCCTCAATATATGCATACATTAGCCATCACTTTATTCCATCAAAGTTAACATAAATAACCTTTAACTTGAGGCTATATGTTGGTTAATTTGAGCTTCAACCACTGCTATAGAAACCATATTAACAATCTCTCTTACAGAGCTTCCCAGTTGCAATACGTGTACTGGCTTGTTCATTCCCATCAAAATTGGACCAATAGCTTCAGCGCTTCCTATTTCCATAAGTAATTTATACGCTATGTTCCCTGAATCAAGGTCAGGGAATATCAAGGTATTCGCCCCTTTTTCCGCTAAGGCGCTAAAGGGATAATTCGACTGTTGAATGTCCGTATTTAAAGCAACGTTTGCTTGTATGTCGCCTTCAATTATTAGCTCAGGAAATTTCAATTTTGCCATCAAAGCAGCTTTTGCAGCTTTCACCGGTACCGCACCTTTACTGGAGCCAAAATTGGAATAGGACAGCACCGCTATGCGAGGTTCAATATTAAAAAACTTTACTGCATTGGCGGTGAGGCCAATAATGTCAACTAAGTCTTCAGCGGTAGGGCTAACATTCACCGTGGTATCAGCAAAGAAGTAGGTCTCTTTCTTATTCGAGATAACATACATTCCTGCTACTTTATTTACTTCCGGTTTCGTACCAATTACTTGTAAGGCGGGAGTAATGGTTTTTGGATAATCCTTCGTCAATCCCGAAATTAGGGCATCAGCGTCACCCACTTCAACCATCATGGCACCAAAATAATTGCGCTCACGCATCAACTTTTTGCCCTCATAAAAGGTCAGACCTTTGCGCTTGCGCTTTTCATAGAGCATTTTGCCATAAAAATCCGTTCTTTCCTCTTCTTCCGAGGTATCTACTATCTTACAGGCTTCTATCTCCAGGTTGTGCAACTCCGCCAGGTGCTTAATTTGGGTGCGATTACCCAACAATATAGGGTGTCCAATACCTTCCTCCAGTACGATTTCGGCTGCTTTGAGAATCTTGTAGTTATCCGCTTCTGCGAACACCACCCTTTTGGGGTCTTTCTTGGCACGATTGATAGCTTGACTGGCCAGCTCGTGATTAATCCCGATACGTTTTTCCAGGTCTTGGTTGTATTGTTCCCAGTCTGTAATCTGGATTCTACTTACTCCGCTATCAATGGCCGCTTTGGCAACTGCTGGAGAAATTGCTGTGATTAAGCGAGGATCCAAAGGTTTTGGAATAAGATATTTCCTGCCAAAAGATATGGACCGTCCTCCGTAGGCTTTGCTTACCATATCAGGTACCGTCTCTCGGGCCAATTTTGTTAAAGCGTGTACTGCCGCCAATTTCATCTCTTCATTAATGGCAGTAGCTCTCACATCCAGAGCACCTCGAAATATGTAAGGGAATCCCAGTACATTATTAACTTGATTGGGATGATCCGATCTCCCAGTGGCCATTATGATATCTTCTCGTGAGGCAATGGCCTCTTCGTAGGGAATTTCAGGATTAGGGTTTGCCAAGGCAAAAACAATAGGGTCTGCGGCCATGGTTTTCAACGCATCACCGGATAAGATGTCTCCCTTGGATAACCCCAAAAACATATCTGCATCAACCAAAGCCTCTTCCAGGGTCTCAACCTTTTTGTCTGTAGCAAACAGTGATTTGTTAGCATCTAGGTTTTCTCTATCATTATGGATAACCCCTTTCCTGTCAAGCATGACAATGTTCTCTATACGTGCTCCCAGTAATTGATATAGTTTGGTACAAGCAATGGCAGAAGCGCCCGCCCCGTTCACAACAATTTGAATATCTTCTATTTTCTTATTTACTAACTCCAAAGCACTCAGCAACGCGGCCGAAGAAATGATGGCAGTACCATGCTGATCATCGTGCATTATAGGAATTGACATTTGCTCTTTCAGTGCCTGTTCAATAACGAAACTTTCCGGGGCCTTAATATCTTCCAGGTTGATGCCCCCAAATGTGGGCTCTAAGGATTTTACTATTTTAATAAAAGCTTCCGGGTCCTCTTCGTCAATTTCGATGTCAAAAACGTCAATACCTGCGAATTTTTTAAACAAAACGCCTTTCCCTTCCATCACCGGTTTAGAAGCACTGGCTCCAATATTACCTAAACCTAATACTGCAGTGCCATTGGAAATTACCCCCACTAAATTGCCTTTTGCCGTGTACCGGTACACATCGTCGGGGTTTTCAGCAATGTCCAAACACGGTTCTGCAACTCCAGGAGAATAGGCCAGAGCCAAATCCAGTTGGGTGCTTAGCATTTTGGTAGGTACTACCTCTATTTTGCCGGGCTGTCCCTGTTCGTGGTAGTCTAGAGCATCCTGCTTTCTTATCTTTATAGCCATACTAATTAGTAGTTAATTCGAAGGCTTACAATTAAGTTTTTAATTGTGA
>JAJCYK010000623.1 GCA_029262935.1 Cytophagales bacterium
AGAGATCATTTAAAAGAATACGCAGAAGAGCAATACCTATTTTTAGCTAAGGCAGTAAATGTACGAGGCAGTGATAAAAAGGAGTACTTTTTAGTTGAACGTTTGGATGATAACCAAACACGAATAAGAGTTTATAAGCTCAGCAAGAATGACCGTGAAAAGGATCTGCTTTACGATCGAATATTTCTGCGTTCTGAAACGAAAGAAGTACGTCTTTTTGGGTTAGGAGGAGATGATTTGTTTCATGTCAGGGGCGAAGCAAAAAAAGGGATCTTAATTCGAGTGATCGGGGGCGAAGGAACGGATGAGATCCAAGATGAATCACTAGTTAGAAAGGGCACCAAGAAAACCAAGGTATATGATAATATAACGGGTACGACACTAGACCTGGGAAAGGAAGGACTAGATTTAACTGCAGATGATCCAGAAATAAACCAATACGATCGCCGGGCTTTCAAGTATGACAAACTTATTCCGTTGGTGTTGGCTAGCATCAATAGGGATGATGGCATCTTCCTTGGTGGCGGTGTGCTTTTTCAAAACCATGGATTTCGCAAAGTTCCTTATAAAAGTACGCACTTGCTTACTGCCACAGGAGCCTTGGCCACGGGAGCCTTTAATGTGAAGTATCAAGGTACATTTACAGATGTGATGGGTCCCTGGGATCTTAAACTACAAGTAGACGTATCTGCTCCAAATTCGGTTACTAACTTTTTCGGTTTTGGCAACGAGACCATGTTTAATCAACGCGCCGATGAAGATTTTGATTTAGATAAGGCGATTGATTTCTACCGCATCCGATTCAAGAATTACCATCAAATGGCTCTACTTGAAAAGAACTTAGGTAGTCACGGTAGCTTGGCTTTTGGGCATCACTTTCAAGCCACAAATGTGGAAGAAGATTACGATAACGAGGAGCGCTTCTTTTTGGATCCTGCCAACTTTGATGCTAGCGAAGGCTTTTTTTCATGGAAAGCCTTTGAAGGGGCGGTTTTCCAACTGGAATTGGATAATCGTGACAATCCTCGATTGCCGACACGGGGCATCAAATGGTCTACCGACTTTCGGGGTTACCTAGGTCTCAATGATGTATCTGAAGATTTTGCCACAGTAAATTCAGAATTAGCCTTCTATTTTAGTGTAAGAATTCCGGCCAGGCTGACTATAGCCACTCGTTTTGGTGCCGGGCATAACTTTGGTGATACCGAGTTCTATCAAGCCCAACAATTAGGAGGGCTTAGCAATTTAAGAGGATATCGCAAAACAAGGTTTTTTGGGGACAGTCGTGCCTATAATAACACTGAACTGCGTCTAAAGTTGATCACTGTCCGTAGTCGAATATTACCAGTTAGCGTAGGGATAAATGCATTTCACGATGTGGGAAGGGTATGGATTGATAATGACACTTCCAACGAATGGCATACGGGTTATGGAGGAGGAATTTGGATTGCACCACTTAACGCGGCCGTGTTGTCTTTAGAGCTCGCAGAGTCTGAAGAACAACTGCTATTTAACTTTAGATTGGGATTCCTCTTCTAGTTTAATCATTGTATTAAATTTGTTTTTTTAAACCGATTGGTATATTTTACGTACAACTTGGTAGAAACAACACGATGTCCTCCGTAAAATTGCGTAAATCTGAACGTACCCGTCGCTTCATTATCGAGAAATCAGCCCCGATCTTCAACACAAAGGGCTATGCCGGTACCTCTCTACAAGATTTAATGGATGCTACTGGCTTAACCAAAGGGGGGATTTATGGAAATTTCGAAAATAAGGATGAAATAGCTGCTGAAGCCTTTGAATACAACAGCCGTTATATACTAGATCAAGTAAAAGCCAGTGTTCTGACTCAAAAGAGCGCGAAAGCCAAGCTTTTAGCCATTACAACATTCTATAAACAATACATCTATCAGCCGGTACTTAGTGGGGGCTGCCCCATATTAAATACTGCAGTTGAAGCTGATGATATGCACCCTGACCTGAAGGAGAAAGTACTAAGATCATTGGATTATATCCGTAGGTCATTCATTTACATAATCAATGAAGGAGTGGAACAGGGTGAATTTAAGCCAGATTGTGATCAAGAAAAGTATGCAACTGTCTTTCTTTCCCTTATAGAAGGAGGCATCATGCAAATGAAGGTTTACAAAAAGTCGAAATACTTAATAGACTCCCTTAGTCATATGGAATCTATAGTTGAAAATGAACTGAGCCTTTAAGCTAGGTTATAAAAAACCAAACGGTATATAAACTTTTTAAAACCTGGTAAAATTCACAACAAATGGCCACATATTTTACCCTTGTAAGTGAAAAACAGGAGGTTTTAGACCAAAAGGTATATAAAAGACTATGGAAACACTGGTAAATGATTTGTTAACTCCCATTGTATTAGAAAGGGCGCCAAAACAAAGAAAGATGGGAAAACCACCTTGGTTTATGGGTCTCTTTCGGGTCTATTTCCAGGTGGTGGGACGTATTATACCCAGAATAGTAGCAAGACAAGCAATAGCTCTTTTTGGTAAACCTCAAAGACGCTATAAAAGGCTTCCATCAAAATCCATTATGGACAAGTCCAAAAAATTTCAAGTAGTTAGCGATAGCCTGCAGATTACGGGACATTTATGGGACAACAGCGGTCCTACGGTGTTGCTGGTTCATGGATGGGAAACTGGGGGGTTGCATCTTTCTGGTTTTGTGGAGCCCTTATGGTCATTAGGTTTTCGCATTGTAGCTATGGATGGGCCTGCACATGGAGAATCTGAGGGAATTCGCACGAATTTACCTCATTTTGCCAGAGCCATTGTACAAGTAATGGATAAGATAGGGCCTGTGCACCACATAATAGCCCATAGTTTTGGAGGAGCTGCCAGCAGTTACATGGCTGCTACCACCGGAATTAAATTAAACAAATTAGTTTTGATAAGTGTCCCAAACAAGTTGGTTCGTATTGTGGGAGACTTTGCCCAATACCTGAGGATTCCAGCCATAGTTGAACGAAAGATGCACCAAGTAATTCTTGAGGTATTTCAAATTGATCCCTATGAAATGGATATTTCAAAACTAGGAGATCAAATGAATGTGGATGAGATACTGGTGGTCCATGACAAAGGGGACCAAATCGTACCTTTTTACAACGCATTGGAGATTACTCACGGCTTGGATCAGGCGTGTATCCTTCCCTGCGAGAATTTAGGACATAACAGCATACTCAAAAATCCACAAGTCACTACCCGGGTGGCCCAATTCTTAAAAGATGATTTAAAACGTTAATGGCGCCCGTTAGTTGTGGTCTATTAATGTTAAAATCCGGGACTCCTAGTCTGGAAGTCTTCTTGGTTCATCCTGGTGGGCCTTATTTTAAAAATAAGGATCTGGGCTACTGGACGATTCCTAAAGGATTGTCGGAGGCCCATGAGCCGCTTTTGGATGCTGCTATCCGAGAGTTTCGTGAGGAAACCGGAATCCTTCCTAAAGCTCCATTTTTCAATCTTGGCAGTATCAAACAGAAAAGTGGAAAGGTAGTCTATGCATGGGCGTTTGTGGGTACATGGGAGCTTGGTCAAGGAATAAACTCCAATAGTTTTACCATTGAATGGCCACCCCGGTCAGGCAAAACCCAAGAGTTTCCAGAAATTGACAATGCCTCTTGGTTTACTGTGACTGAAGCCCAAAAGAAACTAATGACTGCCCAAATTCCCTTTCTTTTAAGAGCACTGGAACTAAAGCTATAAGGTAACGAATTCTACCCTCCTATTGGCCGCTTTACCTTCAGGTGAATTGTTCTCAACCATAGGTTGGGATTCCCCTTTTCCTTCGACTTGCAATCGAGAGCCGTCAATCCCAAAATTGTTTACTAATGCCTCCTTAACGGATGCGGCGCGCTTTTCAGATAAGGACTGGTTGTTGGACTCTTCCCCATCACTATCTGTGTGACCTATTACTGTTAATCGCATATCGCTTTCTTCCATGGCTAAGGCAATTTGGCGGATCACCCCAAACGATTCCGGCTTGATTCTGGAGGAATTCACATCAAATAAGATCCCATTTGTAGACACCTTGCCCTCTTTTAACAATTGACCCCGTAAGTCTAGTCCTCCCTCTGCTATCTTTAGGTTGCTAATGAATATCTCTT
>JAJCYK010000624.1 GCA_029262935.1 Cytophagales bacterium
TCTGTTAAGAAAATCAAAAATAAGAGGGGGCAAATATGGGTGATTTTGAAAAAATCGTTGCCGGGAACGTTCCCATTGAAGTTATTATTTTGCTATATTTATCAGAAACGTAAAATTTCGGCGTTGCGCCCAACAAACCTAATCGTTCTTAGATAATTGAAAAACAGCCAGGTAACCATACGGGACATTGCATTAAAACTTAACATCAGCACGTCAACTGTGTCTAGAGCCTTGCGCGGTGTCCCTGAAATTAACCCCAAAACAAAACAAGCGGTGCTGGACATGGCTAAGGCCTTGCATTACGAGCCCAACTTAATCGCTCAAAGCCTACGGAGCAACAAGACCCATATAATTGGGGTAGTAGTTCCTGAAATTGCTATTCATTTCTTTTCCACGGTAATCAGCGGAATTCAGGATAAGGCTGTGGAATATGGTTATAACATTATGATCTGCCAATCCAACGAAAGCTTCAGCACAGAACAAGCCAATTTAAAAGCGCTCGTATCCAGCCGAGTGGATGGTCTTTTGGTGTGTCTGACCCGGGAAACTACAGATTATTCATTTTTACACCAACTTCATGAGCAAGGAATCCCTATGGTGTTGTTTGATCGCGTTTGCGATGAACTGCCGGTCTCTCAGGTTATCGTGGACGATCACGACGGAGCATTTCAAGCAGTAGCTCACTTATTTGCCAATGGCTGTCGTCGTATTGCTCATCTAGCCGGTCCTAGTAATCTTAACATCAGCCGGGAACGCTTGCAAGGCTATTTGGATGCTCTAAGTGTATTTAACTTGGAACAGTCTGATGAGTTAATCGTTTCCTGTCCAACCATGAAGGAATCTGCAAAAGCAGCCACCCATCAACTTTTAGAGCTAACCAATCCCCCTGATGCAATATTTGCCGTCAATGACCCCGTGGCCATAGTAGCCGCTGAAGTTATGGAAGAGAGAAATATCAAGATTCCTGATGACATCGCGTTAGTCGGGTTTACCAATGAGCCGGTAGGTCAACATATGAAACCAGCACTAACTACGGTAGCACAACCCAGCTACGAAATAGGGCAGGTAGCTATGGAGTTGTTTCTGGAACAAGTGAATTTTCCCGATAAATTCAAACCTAAGAAACGAATACTCAAGACCAAACTATTGGTTAGAGACAGTTCTAAACACCTCAATAGCAAAGGGGTCATATCTTAAAGAATAGCTTCTTCTTATAGAGGAAGTAACAGAGATACCACATAATGGCTAGGGTAATTAAAGCATTAGTCACTGCTAATGCCGGTTCTGGGATTCCTAAGGGCTCAAAAATGCCATAGTTGAAAATGCTTACAAACTTGGTCAACCAAGTATGTCCCAAGATCTCGGCAAACAGGTAGATGAAAATTGAATTGGTCCCCACTATGATAAATATGTCCGCCCAGTTTTTATTTCCTTTAATATCTATGAACCAATAGAAAAACGCTAAAGTCCACAAACACCAACCACCAGAAGCCAATACAAAAGAGGTGGTGGCAATACGCTTTACAATTGGGGTAATATTTAATAAATCCAGACCATAACCTAACAACAAGAGTACAAACCCAGCTATGACGAAAGTTTTTACAATGCTTAAAGGTTTTTGCTTTTGGTTAAGCAGAATAGATCCACAAACAGCTCCCCAAACGGTGTGTGCAGCGGTAGACAGGCAATTGATAGTCACCCAACCTCCCCCATCATTTAGTTTTCCCATTAATGCTAAGTCCATCCAAGAACCAAAATTTTGGTCCTTTACAAAAGGAGTCGCTGGGTCGTAATACCGATACAAAAATTCCGCAAGTACTAATATGCCTAAGGAAACTAAAAGTTGGGTACGGAGGGGAAACCGCATCAATAAGAAGGTCACTAAGATCGTAAAAGACAACTGAGTCAAAACATTCCAAAGTTCCCACACTAGTTTTTGACTGTAAACACAGTGCAATCCCGTACCAAACAGGAGTAACAAGAAACATCTTGCTAAGATGTGCTTAAAAGATTGATTCCAAGTTGCGCCTTTTGCCATCCGACTTCGCAGTGAAAAGGGCATAGCAACCCCAACAATAAACATGAAGAAGGGTTGAATCAAGTCCCAAAACCTCAAACCATTCCAAGGATGATGATGAAACTGTTGTACTACAAAGGCTCCTGCTGATCCTTCTTGAAACAAGGCGGTAAGGGCATGATAAAGTAATGATGCCTCTGCGACCAACAAAAACATGGTAAGCCCTCTATAAGCATCTAACGATACCAATCGGGAGGATGGTGTTTCCATAATTATTTAGATTTGTACAATAGCAACCTACCATCAATTGGCAATGCTGCATTCTTTTAGAGATGTGCCCTCGGCAATTTTGACCTGGTAAGGAACCATCTCTCTTCCTGTTGCCTGGGTATAGCCCTGACCGATATGAGTAATCAGTTCTTGAACTGAACTCTCCTTGATTAAGTTAATGGTACAACCTCCAAAGCCCCCACCCATCATTCTTGCCCCCAGCACCTGTGGCATATCTCTGGTAAGATCTACTAGTACATCCAGCTCCTTACAACTTACTTGATATTTGTGACTTAAACCTTCATGACAGGCATACATTTTCTCACCAAATGCTTCAAAGTCACCGGACTTCAGGTCCTCACATCCTTTGACTACTCTTTGATTTTCCTCAATTACATATTCACATCTTTGCCGAATAACAGGATCATTTAACTCATCCAGTGGATCCAACATGCCCAAGGAACAATCTCGTAAACTATGAATCTGTGGAAAGGCCTCTTGCAGTTTTTTCACTCCGGCCTCGCATTCCATTCGACGAATATTATATTCTGAATTACCAAGTTGATGTTTAACATTCGTATTCAGCAATAATAAATAGTGGCCCGTAAAATCAACTTCAACATTTCTATACTCCAAGCTTCTACAATCCAATTGTATAATTTGACCAAATTTTCCATGCATGTTTGCAAACTGATCCATTATACCACAATTCACCCCCACAAAATCACTTTCTGCTTGCTGCGCAAAACGGACAATTTGCAATTTGTTTAGTCCCAAATCCCAAAGTTCATTGAGACCAAAGCCGATACCACATTCCAATGCTGCTGATGACGAGAGTCCAGCACCAATTGGTATATCGCCTCCAAATACACAGTCAAAACCTTGTACTTGACAACCATGATCCAATAATTGATGTACTACGCCAATGATGTAATTGGCCCAATTGTGGGGTGACCTGGTAAGATCATCTAATGAGAATGTCGCTTGTTCTTGCATATCGCAGGAATAGACATTGCACGAATTGGTGCCATTAGCTGCAAGCAAAAGTATGATTTCCTTATCTATGGCAGCCGGTAATACCAAACCGTAGTTGTAATCGGTGTGTTCACCAATTAGGTTTATTCGACCTGGAGAACGCACTATGGTAGGCGCGCCAGTAAACCTTTGCTGGAACTGGCTTATAATTTTATCCGCATTCATCTTAATTCCTTTTCACTATTAAGGGATCTCTTAAACGGTTCTACAAGGTCTATACAAAACCTTGGCTAAATTTCATTCTGAAAATATTGGATAAAAAGTAGTGTATCTCGACGAAACTTTAATTCATTCAAGGGGTCAAATTACTATGGTTAATTTTATACCTTTTTTACTATGTCGATATATATTACTTCCAAAACCAATGCACACCAGCGCACTTGGAAGTAGTTCAATAGGAGGCTAAAAATAAGTAAATATTTCTTCTAGCAAAATGATAATCTTGATTTTCCTATTTGATTCTAAGATCTTTTATAGATTTACAAGGACTTTACTCGAACGCCATTCCCTAAGATATAAGATACAATGAAGAGAGAATTTATGGTCAAGGCCATCACAGAAAACCCTGATAAGGTATGGGATTTAATTGTCATTGGAGGCGGTGCTAGTGGGTTGGGAGCTGCAGTTGATGCCACTACACGGGGCTACACCACCCTTTTACTGGAGCAAGCAGATTTTGCAAAAGGCACGTCAAGCCGCAGCACAAAACTCGTGCACGGAGGTGTCCGCTACCTGGCCCAGGGTGATGTTTCTTTGGTTTTAGAGGCTCTTCATGAGAGAGGTTTACTGCGAAAGAATGCTCCTCACTTAGTCAAGAATTTAGCTTTTGTCATCCCAAATTATGCCTGGTGGAGCGGCCCTTTCTACGCCATTGGGATGAAAGTTTACGATATGATGGCGGGCAAGTTGGGGTTGGGGCCTTCTGAAATGATCTCTAAAGAAGAGACAATAGCGGCTATTCCAAACATTAAAACGGATGGTTTAAAAGGAGGCGTTATTTATTACGACGGTCAATTTGACGACTCCCGATTGGCCATAAACTTAGCACAGACATTTAGCAAGAATAACGGTACAATTGCCAATTATTTTAAGGTTACTTCTCTTAATAAGAATAAAGAAGGGCTGATCTCTGGTGTTACTGCCATAGATATGGAGAGTGGCCAAGAGCATGATATTAAAGCCAAAGCAGTTGTCAATGCCACCGGGGTTTTTACAGATAGTATCCGGGTAATGGATAACCCTGATCACAAGAAAAGTATAAGACCAAGTCAAGGCGTTCATTTGGTGCTGAACAAAGAATTTCTCAAAGGCGATTCTGCGATTATGATTCCTAAGACGGATGATGACCGGGTACTGTTTGCTGTGCCTTGGCATGATCGAGTAATAGTAGGTACCACTGACACCCCCAGAGATGTTCCAGAGCTAGAACCAGAACCCCTTGAAAGCGAAATCGAGTTTATCCTTAATACTGCAGGCCGTTATTTAACCAGAGCTCCAAAAAGGGAAGATGTACTTAGTATTTTCGCTGGGCTAAGGCCTTTAGCAGCATCTGAAGACGATGACGATCAGAGTACTAAAGAAATTTCTAGGAATCACTTACTTACTGTTTCACTTAGCGGTTTAATTACTATTAGTGGTGGCAAATGGACTACGTATCGCAAAATGGGGGAAGATACCGTGGACAAAGTGGCCCTGGTTGCAGGATTGGAAGAAAGACCTTGCATCACGAAAAATATGCCAATCCATGGTTATGCTCAGCATTATGACACCACCGACCATTTGCATGTTTACGGATCAGATAGAGCGGCTATTTTACAAATGATTGAAGAAAGACCGGAGCTGGGAGAACTGCTTCATGAACATTTGGAATATTTAGGTGCTGAAGTTCTCTGGGCTGTGAAAGAAGAAATGGCTCGTTCCGTGGAAGATGTCTTGGCACGGCGGGTTCGAGCCTTGTTTATGGATGCTCGGGCAAGTATTGAAATGGCTCCCAAAGTCGCTGCGATAATGGCTGAAAAACTTGGTAGAGACCAAGCATGGGTGGATGACCAATTGTCTCAATACAAGCTATTGGCTGCAAAATATATCCTTAAGTAATCAAGCTAAAATAGATTTTACAACTTTACCGTGTACATCGGTAAGTCGGTACCTGCGGCCTTGAAACTTAAAAGTAAGTCGTTCGTGGTCCATGCCTAATAAATGCATCAAAGTGGCTTGAAAGTCGTGTACGTGTACCGGATTCTCTACCACATTGTACCCAAATTCATCAGTGGCTCCCAAAGTAAATCCTTTTTTGACACCAGCGCCAGCCATAAAGATGGTAAAGCATTTTGGATGATGATCTCTACCGTAGTTAGTTTCTGTCAATTGACCTTGTGAGTAATTTGTGCGACCAAACTCTCCACCCCAAATCACTAGGGTATCTTCCAACATTCCCCGCTGCTTGAGATCGGTAATTAATGCAGCGGTGGGTTGATCCGTTTCCTGACATTGTGTTTTAATGGCATTTGGTAAATTGCCGTGTTGATCCCAACCTTGATGATACAATTGAATGAATTTAACATCTCGTTCAGCTAAACGTCTGGCCAGTAAGCAATTTGCTGCATAAGTGCCCGGTTTCCGGCTGTCTGGACCGTACATATCGTAAATGTAATCTGGCTCCGAATCCGTATCCATAATCTCCGGAACTGAGGTCTGCATTCGAAACGCCTTTTCATATTGCGCCATACGAGCCATGATCTCAGGGTCTCCTACATCATGATAGTTGATTTCTTCTAATTGTTGCAGGTGATCCAATTGGTCTCTCCTACTCCCTTCGGTTACGCCAGGGGGGTTATTTAAATAAAGGACCGGGTTTTTTCCGGCCCTAAATTGGACACCTTGATGTTGGGAAGGCAGAAATCCATTACCCCAAAGTCGCGAATAGAGTGGTTGTCCATATTTATCTTTGGTCAATAACACGACAAAGGAAGGTAAGTTTTCATTGTCGGTGCCTAGGCCATAGCTTAACCAAGACCCTATCGATGGTCTACCAGGAAATTGTGAGCCGGTTTGAATAAACGTGATGGCAGGATCATGATTTATAGCTTCAGTATACATTGACTTAACAAAGCATAAATCATCCACTATTTTCGAGGTGTGAGGCATTAAGTCACTTACCCAGGCACCACTGTTACCCGCTTGCTTAAAATTAAATTGTGAACCAGCCAAAGGAAAACTAGCTTGACCTGCAGTCATTCCAGTAAGTCGTTGTCCTTGACGAATACTGTCGGGCAGTTCTTCCCCGTTCATCTTATTTAGCAAAGGTTTGTAATCAAACAAATCCAATTGGGAGGGCGCTCCACTTTGGAACAGATAGATTACCCTTTTAACTTTGGGGGCAAAATGCGGATTGCCTAGCACTTGATGGGTCTTAACTGTCGCTGAAGACTGCCCCAACAATCCCATGGGGTCCAAAAAAGATCCCAGGGATAATGCACCTAGCCCCAAAGAAGTTTTAGTCAAAAAATCCCTGCGTGAGTATTCTTGATTTTGATGGTCGCAATGCATAATTATTATCTTTTCATGTAGGCTTCGTCG
>JAJCYK010000625.1 GCA_029262935.1 Cytophagales bacterium
AACAATATCAGTAAGCCGGTCAGCGCTACCTTTGATAATATCTTAGTTTTCATACTAGTATACTTAATAGTTTTCATGTGTTACAGAGAAAGTTTAACATTCACTCCAAAACTTCTCGTGGTAGGTAAAGCAAACGACTCTACACCTTGTGCATTGGAATTACCAATCATAGCTTCTGGATCTAAGAAGTCCGCATCATTCTTTAAGAAGAATAGATTTCTACCTACTAACGATATCTTAATATCTGTGAATGGTGTACTGGCATAAACACTTCTTGGTAAGCTATATCCAACAGCAAATTGTCGTAACCTGATGTTTGTACCACTTACTACGAAAGCTTCTGCCACTGGCGTATTCCTTCCTCCGATATTCGTCCACAACTCTTCTGCGGAAATTTGTACCGTATTTGCACTTCCCGTTTCTGTTACTCCAGGGAATACAAAAGTACCGTCCCTTCCTTCTAAGGTTTGAGCAGTAAGTCCATCGCCCCAAAGGTTGGCCGCTGTAAAGGACACCAGCTCTCCACCTTGACGCCAGTCTATTAAGAAGCTTGCTTCAACACCTTTGAACCTAAAGCTATTGGTTATTCCACCTGTCCAATCAGGATTGTAATTACCCACTGGAATTCGACCTGCGGTAACCAATGGTCTTCCGTCTGTTCCTACTATAACGTTGCCGGAGGCATCTCGTTCAAAACCCCGTCCAAATATGTCTCCAAATTGTTCTCCTTCCACTACTTTTACATCCGTGATAAATCCAGATCCTCGAATGCTAAATTCTGAAATGTCTTCTGTCAGTTCTTTTACTAAGCTTTCGTTGGTTGCCCAGTTAACGGTGACATTCCAAGCAAAGTCCGGAGTGTTGACAGGATTTCCAGTTAAGACGATCTCGACACCCGTATTTTGGATGTTTCCAGCGTTTATAAATTGATCTCTAAAAGTACTTCCGTATGGAGTTGGGACTCTTAGCAATTGATTCTCACTATTTGACTTGTACCAGGTAAAATCAACACCCAGGCGATTTTCAAACAGTCTTACGTCAAAACCTGCTTCCCAAGAAGTAGTCTCCTCTGGTTTCAGACCCGGAAACGGCTTGGTAAAATCTCGGCTAATCTGACCATTATTACCCCGGGCACCATTGAAAGTGTACGTGGGATTGATCAAAAACGGATCAGCATCATTACCAACCTGAGCCCAAGAAGCTCTTACCTTTGCAAAACTAAGCCATCCTGGTAGTGTCTCCACCATGTCAGAAATTACTAAAGTAGTACCTACTGAGGGATAGAAAAACGACCATTCGTCTTCAGGCAAAGTAGAGGACCAGTCATTTCTTCCGGTAACGTCTAAGAACAAGAAGTTTCTATACCCTATGGTTGCGAAAGCAAATACTGAGTTAAGTCTTCTTTCGGCGTTAAGTGAAGGATTACCATTACTCGATTGGGTTGAAGTTAAATTTCCAGCATTGGTTACCGTAAAAAGGTTCTCTTTGGGAAGAAAGCCATTGTTAGTTTCTACAAACTCGTTGATCGTTTTACGAGAGTTACCACCCACGGTCACGCTTAAGGACCAATCATCGGAAAAATCCTTATTGTAGGAAAGTAATAGGTCGGTATTCAACTCCAATACATTGCTGTTTCGAGTAATAAAATTACCTCGATCAGCAATGGTATACGTATCATTGTATAACCTATTTTCTCGATTGTCAAAGTATCGATCCAAACCTGTACGAACTTGCAAGCTTATCTCATCGGTAAATTGATAGCTTAACGCCACAAATCCTAAAACCCTATCCCTACTATCTACCTGATTTACCCGGTTCAACATCCAATAAGGATTTAATCCACCATTTGATCCAACATTCCAATAATGCTGTTTGTTGCTACCAAAAGGATCCGTGTATTCAAACACACGGGCATCAGCCAACGAAATGTTACGTGGTATTCTGTAAATGGCCCGTAAAGGGTTCTCAAAATTCTCTCCAGTGCTTAACCGATCATCAACTTCTTGATTAAAATAAGTGAGTTTTGTATCAAGGCTTAATTTATCTGTGAGCTTTCCAGTAATTCTTAAATTAGCATTGTGTCGCTCTAGTTGATTTGTTTCAATAATACCCTGAGCCTGAGTGTTGGTGTATGAGAAATAGGTTTGGATGTTCTCGTTTCCAGCAGTTAGTCCAATAGTATTAGTTAAGTTGTAACCATTGCGGAAGAAATCTTCCACATTATTAGGATGTGGATCAAAAGAGTAACTTGAAGGTCCAGCAAAATTAGGGTCTGGCGACCAATGTTCCACCTGTGAACCATCTAGTCTAGGACCCCAAGCCGTTTCAGCATTTTTGTTGTAAACGCCGCCATTTCCTTGTCCATACTCGTTTTGGTAGTCCATTAAGAACACAGGGCTTTCAACCTGATAATTGGAATTAATGGTTATACCAATTCCTTCCCGTACTTCACCTTTTTTCGTAGTAATTACAATAGCACCATTATTCGCCCTGGTACCATACAAGGCCGTAGCCGATGGTCCTTTAAGCACCGTAATGGATTCTATATCATCTGGGTTAATATTGGAAATACCATCCCCACTATCTCTACCACCACTGTCACCGGCACCGGTCACTGAAGTATTGTCAATGGGTACGCCATCAATAATATACAAAGGCTGGTTATTACCTCTTATTGATCTATTACCCCTTATTAGTACTCTGGAGGAACCACCAACACCTGAAGTGGATTTGGTAAGTTCAAGTCCTGCTACTTTTCCTTGTAGGGAGTTTGCCACGTTAAGGTCTTTAACCTGAGCAAGTTGCTCTACCTCTACGTTTTGAGCAGAGTATGTTAGAGCTTTCTTTTCTCTCTCCAAGCCAAAGGCGGTAACCACAATCTCATCAAGTGTAGCGAGATCAGCTATCATACGAATATTAATAACGGATTGGTTTCCTACGGTCACAATTTGATTTTCATAACCCACAAAGGAGAAAATCAAATTGACGCCAGAATTCACTGCAATAGAATAGTTGCCATCAACGTCAGTGGTAGTACCCTGAGTGGTGCCTTGAATTAGCACATTTACTCCTGGTAAACCAACACCCTCATCCTCCGAAGACACATTACCACTTACCGCCCTATCTTGCCCCAACAAAGTGGTAGACAGAGCGAAAGCAAAAGAAAATAGTAATAGCTTTCTCATAGTTTACAGTTTAGTTTATTAAGTGATTTAATTAATTACTTTTGATTGTTTACCTCCGATTACGCTTCGTTATCAGGGGTTTATCCCCACTTTTGGGGTCATCTATTCTCTAGGTAAGCTGTATTATCCATTAAAGAAAAATTATTATCTCAGATGCTCTTAAACATCGCTTTTCTGCTATTTATGCACAATATGGTCGTTTAGGTATGTTTCAATGCCGTTTAGATAAAATTAGGTGCCTATCAATCAAGAAATTAGTAAATTTAATCCAGATGATGTCTTCAGTGAAAAACAACGGCAAAAGCACCATATATGCACTACCCTGGTGGCGGGAAGTCATCAACTACTTCAAAAAACCGCTGGTGCATCATACGGTCTTTTGGGTCTTATACTTTCTCTTTAATGTACTACGGTGGGGTAGCCAACACGGTGATTACATATATGCCTTAAAAGCGAATCTTATTGAGTTTCCTTTGCATATGATATTGGCCTATGCGAACATCTATTATTTTGTTCCGAAACTACTGCCGAAGCGCTATTTATCTTATATACTTTGTATGATTGCGGGAGTGGGACTGGTGGTTTTTGCTCGTATGGTATTGGAGAATTCCCTCCAGGTTATTCCGGATAATCCTCAACTTATCGGCATTGTGTACTACTTCGAATTGGCAATTGGAGAAATCTATGTACAGGCCTTTATTGCGGTTTTTAAGTTTCTCTTAGATTGGGGTAAAAATCAAAAACGTACTCGAGAGCTAGAA
Organism: Cytophagales bacterium; assembly: GCA_029262935.1. Taxonomy (GTDB): domain Bacteria; phylum Bacteroidota; class Bacteroidia; order Cytophagales; family Cyclobacteriaceae; genus JAJCYK01. The sequence goes on from JAJCYK010000625.1 coordinate 3,947, forward strand.
AAGCACAATTTTGAAACAGAACTGGCCTTTCTAAGATCACAGATTCAACCACATTTCTTTTTTAATACGCTAAACAATTTGTACTCGTTGACATTAGACAAATCGGATTTGGCCCCAGAGACCGTACTGAAGCTTTCAGAATTAATGAGTTACGTTATCTATGAAGGACAACAAAAACAAGTACACATTTCCAAAGAGGCTTCGTACATTCAAAATTATTTAGATCTGGAACAATTGCGCTTTGGAGAGAAATTACATACAGAATTTCGGATATCAGGTGATGTAAAAAATCAACAAATTGCCCCATTACTATTGTTGCCATTTATTGAGAACAGTTTTAAACACGGTGCCGGTGACAATATGAAAGAAATAAATATCAATATTCAACTGTCCATTGAGGAGCACTTTTTAACTTTTACTGTGCAAAACATGAAATCGAACAACCTCAATTCCGAGACGTCTAAAACCTATCAGCACATCG
>JAJCYK010000626.1 GCA_029262935.1 Cytophagales bacterium
AAAATTTATTACTCTATTTATTTTATACACTTTTCAATGCGAGCCAATGAGGGGATTTGAACCCCTGACCTCTTCCTTACCAAGGAAACGCTCTACCCCTGAGCTACATCGGCTTTTTAAGTTTTCGGTTCAAAGTACTAAGTAACTAGTCCTACTACTCGGAACAAAACTCTGACCCTGCAACTCAAAGATCGAAAAGGCAGCAAAAATTACAACTCCATAAAAAACTCGGAGTTGTAATTTTCATTACCTACTCTGCGCGGGTGACCAGGTTCGAACCGGCGACCTACAGCTTGGAAGGCTGTCTCTCTACCAACTGAGCTACACCCGCTTATTTAACATACTGAGCTAACTCAGCATTTCTTCAAATCAAATCTTTACCAATATTTCCATGTGGTTTGGAACGGTCAAAGGTTTCTTTAGCCATGTCTGAAAATCCTCAATTTTAGTTTAATATTAATTTACTTCTTTATTTAATCTCTTAACTAATGCCGTGCTTCTGAGCCAACGACGGGATTTGAACCCGTGACCTCTTCCTTACCAAGGAAGCGCTCTACCTCTGAGCTACGTCGGCCTCACCGGACCTTCGGGATAAATCCCTGGAGTCATATGAGCGGGAGACGAGGCTCGAACCCGCGACCTACAGCTTGGAAGGCTGTCGCTCTACCAACTGAGCTACTCCCGCATATTGAGTTTGTCGGGTATTGTAAGTGTAAAATACACACTTATTACTTTACCCATCTACTCAATGTGGGGAGAGCAGGATTCGAACCTGCGAAGGCTGTGCCAACAGATTTACAGTCTGCCCTCGTTGACCGCTTGAGTATCTCCCCCTAACACAGCTTTAATTATGAACGACCCTTTATCCTTGCCGGGGGCAATTTTAAAGGAATGCAAAATTATACACTTTTTGTATATATTCAAACTTTTCCCCTAAAAGATAAAAACTGATTTTCAGGGAATTTTTTCTTCTCCAATTGAAGCTGATTTTCTCAGCGTTTACAGAGGGTAAATCTTCTCGGTCATTAAGGCATTTGTTGATACACTTCGAGCAACCTAGGATCTTTCTCTTCAGCCTTCACTCGTTGCCTCATTTCCTCTATTCCAGGGACTTCTTCCAGCAAGCTTAGGGCCTGAAATGCGGAGAAGCGAACATAATACGTCGGGTTGTTTATCCCTACTTGTTGCAGGTATTCAGCACCCTTTATCTGCAAGTCAGGATCCATATTCAATAGGTACTGCCCAAAGTAGTTTACTAGATAATACAACAACTCCCCTTGCCCCGCTTCTAATTGGTTAGTAAACCAATCGTATTTATTAAGGACTTTTTCCAATGCGTAGTAATCTGCTAAAGGTAAAACAAGGTTGATGTTTTCTTCATTTTCATATTGGCTTAGAACTTTCTCCTTATCCAAGGCATTGGTTTGAAGATAAGCCGTTAGGCCTGCTCCGGCGACCGAATAGGATTGGGCACTCATAGCTTCTTTGTAAATATCCTGGTAGTCATTGCTGTTTTCGAAACTGGACAAGGTGGTTATAGCGTCTGCTCTTACCGCACTTTTTGTATCGTTCCGGGCCATTTGTTGTAGGTCGGTAGCCACTTGTTCAAAGAACTCTCCTTCATACCCCTCAAATACATTTGCTCCTACCTGGCGAATGCCCCAAAATTTGTCGTTTAATGATTCTGATAAAAGCTTTACTAATTCGTCGTCAGCCACGGAGTCTGCTAGCAAAGATTCCAGGGCGTTAATGCGCACCATGGCTTGGGTACTGTGGCGAAACTGTTGGGCCAATTCTCCTTTGGAGCGCTCAAAAGTTATTTCACCCAGTAATTGACTTTCACTATCAAACACGACAAAATCTGGCCTTGATGGTGCATGGAAAGCAAATTGCTGTTCCTGCTGATCAATCTTTATGGTATGTTCTTCCCTCTTGCCGTTGGACCAAATCTCTATGGGTACCGGCAACTGATAAAGCGGCGCTTGGTTCAAGTCTTGGTCCTGCGAAACGGTTATATAAAGTGAATCGGACTCGTAGGATTTGGTGACGTTAAGCACCGGATGCCCAGCATTAAGAAACCATTGATTAAAGAACCAGTTCAAATCCTGACCAGTGACCTTTTCAAAAGCCAAACGTAAATGATGAACTTCTACCGATTGATAGGCATTGTCTTTCAGATAAACACTAAGGGACGTAAAAAATGCCTCGTCACCCACTAGTTTTCTCAACATATGTAAAATACGACCTCCCTTAGCATAAGAGTGGCTGTCAAACATGTCTTCCTTGTCATCATAATAAAACCTGATTAAGTCCACTTGCTTTTCTTTGGCCTCAGCTAAATAACTTTGTTGTTCTTCGTATCCTTTATAGTCAGCTTCATCTTTTCCGAACCTGTGTTCTGCCCATAAGTATTCGGCATACGTAGCAAAAGCTTCATTTAGGGTCAAGTTGGACCAAGATTCACAAGTCACCAAATCTCCAAACCATTGATGCAACAGTTCATGAGCAATGATTCCATCCCAATCGTCATCCAATAAATAACGATCATCAACTTGTAGCGCTTCCATAAAGACCGAGGCCGTGGTATTTTCCATAGCGCCTGAAACATAATCTCTCACCACCACCTGTGCATACTTACTCCAAGGGTAGGGGTAGTCCAGAATTTCAGAAAAATAAGCAATCATCTCCGGCGTGTTTCCGAAAATATCCTCGGCGTATTGCTCGTATTCCGGCTCCACATAATAGGCTACATCTTTTCCCTCCCATTGTTCTTTTACTACCGCAAATTCTCCGACAGCCATCATGAATAAATAGGGTGCGTGTGGCTGTTCCATTTTCCAATAATCGGTACGGGTACCGTTGCCATTGCTGCGGGCGTATATCAAATCCCCATTAGAAAGCGTTTTAAAATGCTCTTGAACGGTGATAAAAATCTCTTGAGTAGTTCGCTGGTTAGGGCTATCAATGGTAGGAAACCAACAGGAACTTGCTTCTGTTTCTCCCTGGGTCCAGATTTGTTGAGGTTTGTTGACCTCAGAACCTGTGGGGTTGATAAAGTACAGCCCTTTGTCGGAGGTAATAGCAGCACTACCACCAGCCTCCAATTCATTGGGCTTGGCCGTGTAGTCAATTTGCACAAAATAGCGCTCCTCCTGGTTATACGTACGATCCAGCTCAATATGCAAGTGCTGACCATCGTTTTCATAGATCAGGTCCTTGGTAGTACTTCCTGCTATCAATTTTAAGCTATGAATTTCAAACCCTTTCGCGTCTAGTATTAACTGGCTTTGAGGATAGAAGTGCGGTTGTAACACCAAGGTAGCTTTTCCCAAAACATGCTGTTTTTCCCAATCAAATTTAACCTCGAGTTTCGTGTGCCTTAAATCGTGTTTCATAGTACGGGCTGCGCGATACGGCCGATATTCGATAGAAGGTGGGGGCACGATGGGGGTGGGAGCAATGGCCACCTCTATCGTATCGGGTTGTGCTATTGGGGTGGCTACAGGAGGGGTTGTTTTACAGGCAAAAAGAGCCATACCCAGGAAAATAATCAAGAGCTTTTTCATAGACATCGTGAAGCAAATGGTAATAAAATTTTTATCCTAACAATAATCTTTTGCCCTAAGTTACCAATATCCTCTTATTTTTGCTTATCTCACATTCATCAGAAGTATGTATAAAGTAAATATTAACGAAAACACGTATCAAGTTGATCTCATAAATGGGATCACACAGGTGGACGAGGAGCAGGTATTGCTGGACATAGAGAAGGTAGGTGAAAACAGCTACCACATATTATCAGACCATCAATCTTATTTTTTACAAGTACTTTCGTTGGACCCTGACAAAAAGTTGATCAACGTGAAAATTAATGGTAGCACCATTTCTTTAAGTTTGCAAGATAGGTATGACTTGTTGCTAGCGAAATTGGGGATGGACAAAACTACTTCAACGGAGGCCAATGAGCTAAGCGCGCCAATGCCGGGTCTGATATTGGAAATTCGAGTAAAAGAAGGAGATGAAGTGAGCAAAGGAGACCCTGTAGTGGTTTTAGAAGCTATGAAAATGGAAAATGTAATTAAATCACCAGGGTCTGGTACCGTTATGGCCATAGCAGTTAAGACAGGTGACAACGTAGAAAAAAATCAAGTACTTATCCGATTTTAATTAATTTTTTGAAATATTTTATATGGGCTTCTTATATTTGCCCAGCCAAGCCAACTACTCTACATGAAGTATAAACGAATCCTCCTGAAACTAAGCGGGGAAGCCTTAATGGGCGATCAGCAGTACGGTATCGATCCCGGACGGTTAGAACAGTATGTTCACGAAATAAAAAGTATTAAGGAACTGGGGATTGAAGTAGCCATAGTAATTGGAGGAGGTAACATCTTCCGGGGGGTACAGGCGGCCCATCTCACTATTGATCGAGTGCAAGGAGATTACATGGGGATGCTAGCCACCGTGATCAACGGGATGGCCCTACAAAGTGCTTTGGAAAAGTCAGGAATGTATACACGGCTTATGTCTGGAATTAATATGGAGCAGGTTTGTGAACCGTTCATACGAAGGCGAGCGGTGCGACATTTGGAGAAAGGCCGCATTGTAATCTTTGGCGCTGGTATTGGAAACCCCTATTTTACTACAGACTCTACCGCGAGCCTTAGAGCTGTCGAGATTGAGGCGGATGTGGTATTAAAAGGTACCAGAGTAAATGGCGTATACAGTGCAGACCCTGAAAAAGATCCTGAAGCGGTCCGTTATGAAAGGTTATCTTTTGAGGAAGCCTACAGCAAGGGTTTAAACATTATGGATCTCACAGCATTTACTCTTTGTCAGGAAAACAACCTGCCTATTCTTGTTTTTGATATGAACACACCCGGCAATTTGCATAAATTAATGACTGGCTCGGAGGAAATTGGAACCATTATTGCCAACTAAAACCTGTATCCATGGAAGAAATTGAATTCTACATAGCGCACGCACTTGAATCGATGGAAAAGTCTCTAATCCACACACATGCCATGATGGCCAAGATCCGGGCCGGGAAAGCTATGCCAAATATGCTGGATGGGCTTATGGTAGAATACTATGGAAATCAAACACCGATCAACCAAGTGGCCAATATCAATTCACAGGACGCACGTACGTTAGTCATTAAGCCGTGGGAGAAAGGCATTATTACCGATATAGAACGGGCCATTATAAATAGTGACTTGGGATTAAACCCACAAAATGACGGGGAATTGATCCGTATCAATATTCCAGCTTTAACCGAGGAGCGTCGAGTTGAGCTCGTGAAGATGGCTCGTAACGAGGCGGAACACGGCCGTGTGAGTATTCGAAACATCCGTAAAGAGGCCAATGATAACCTCAAGAAATTATTGAAGGAACACGTTTCAGAGGACGCCGTAAAGCAGGCGGAGGATGAGGTACAAAAGCTCACGGATCAACATATTCTAAAAATAGAAGAGATCTTCAAATTGAAAGAAACGGATATTATGACCGTTTAACTAGGTGTAGTACTGTTGCTGATCGATGTAGTTAGCTACCGACTCTGGTAGTAAATACTTTAAGCTCTTACCTTCCCTAACACATTTTCTAATATATGTAGCTGATATGTCCAACAACGGAGCATCTATATATTGCACGTGGGGATGATCGGGAATATCCGACGAGTTCGCCTTAGGCCTGGGATATACTAACAACCCAAAGTCCTCCAATATTCTTTGATGATTTTTCCATTTAGAAAACTGTGAGAGGTTATCTGAACCAATAACTAACACAAAATCATGTTGGGGATATTTCTCGTTAAGGTATACTAAGGTATCAATGGTATAACTGGGCTTAGGCATATTAAACTCTACGTCCACAGCTTTAAATTTATGATTGTCTTGAATGGCCTTTTCAACCATGGTCAGTCGATCAAATTCATGTAGAAGCGATTTGTTTTTTTTGAAGGGGTTTTGCGGGGACACGACAAACCAAATGCGATCCACCTGCGATACCAAGGTATTCGCCACAATTAAATGACCAATATGAATTGGGTTAAATGATCCGAAAAAAAGGCCAATTTTCATAAAGGGTCGGAAGCCGATTGCTGCAGGAAATCTTCGTACAGCTTTTGAGCTTGTTTACAGGACTCCTCCAAATCAATGTTTAAAAGAGAAATATCGAAATCATCTTCAAAAGTCATTTCGAAAGTGGCTTTAAACAACCTTCGTGAAATACTA
>JAJCYK010000627.1 GCA_029262935.1 Cytophagales bacterium
CCAAGTAGGGGTCCCGGCAAATGGCAACCAAGGCCCTAGCAGTTACCTAACTGCGGTAATCATTGGTTTAGTGGTGGTATTGGTGCTGATCCTAGTAGTGCTATTCTTAATAATAGGCTTTCTTACTAGGTTCTTAAAGGAGAAGCAAGACCTTGATGCTGCGGATCGCGAGTTGGTTGATCAACGATTTAGTATTGGTAAATTAACCCGTAACCCCGCGTTCATAGGATTAGTGGCTTTCGTATTCGGTATTTTCGTATTAAAATCGGTGATTGACGGACTGTATCAAGTGGGTATCCAACAAGGATACGCACCTACCCAACCTATAGCTTTTTCACACCAACTGCACGCTGGTCAATACGAGATCGACTGTAATTATTGCCATACAGGAGTACGTAAAAGTAAAAATGCCAACATTCCCTCCGCGAATATTTGTATGAACTGTCATGGACAGATTAAAACAGAGTCTCCGGAAATACAAAAGATCTATGCAGCCATTGAAGAGAACAAGCCTATCGAATGGGTACGGGTTCATAACCTGCCCGATTTAGCATACTTTAATCATGCCCAACATGTGGAAGTAGGCAAACAAGAATGTCAAACCTGTCATGGCGAGATTCAAGAGATGGAGGTAGTTGAACAATATGCTCCCCTAACTATGGGATGGTGTATCAATTGCCACAAAGAGACCAATGTGAATACCAAAGGCAATGCCTATTACGATAATTTAGTAGAACTTCATGCCCAACATACTAAGGAACCTCTGAAGGTAGAGGACATTGGTGGGTTGGAATGTTCTAAGTGTCATTATTAAAATCATCTACTACTCGTGAATTTACTGAACGTATGAGTAACAGTAAGAAACAATACTGGAAAGGGTTAGAGCAACTATCTAACGATCCCGAATTTGTAAAACATGCAGATAAGGAGTTTCCGGAATACCTCCCAATTAATCAGAATAAAGCATCGGCTGATTCTGAGGAATCGAGCGCTTCTCGCAGGGATTTTCTAAAAATTATGGGGTTCAGTGTAGCTGCTGCCTCTCTGGCTGCTTGTGAAGCACCCGTTAGAAAAGCTATTCCTTATTTGAATAAGCCCGAGGAAATCGATCCAGGAGTACCTAATTATTATGCGTCAACGTATGCTCAGGGAGGTGATTATTGCAGCATTGTTATAAAAACCAGGGAAGGGCGACCCATTAAAATTCAAGGAAACAAGCTTTCCAAGCTCACTCATGGTGGAGTCAGTGCCCAGGTAGAGGCGTCCGTATTGTCATTGTACGATCAGGAACGATTAACTGGACCTTATGCCGCTGGGGCCAAAACAGATTGGGCTACCCTAGACGGAGAGGTTATGTCAAAATTGGCAGCCAGTGGTAATGTTCGCGTAGTTACTAATACCGTACTAAGTCCCACCACTTATAAACTGGGAGCCACTTTCTTCCAGAAATATCCTGGTGCCAAGGCCATTACTTATGATGCACAGTCCGCACACGGCATACTGCAGGCCAACCAAGCTTCTTTCGGTAAGGCAGTAGTTCCAGCCTATGATTTTAGCCAGGCAGAAGTAATTGTTAGCTTGGCCGCTGATTTTCTAGGTACTTGGATCGCACCTACTATTTATTCGCACCAATACGCTAAAAGCAGAAAATTAGGCGCGGACAAAAAGAATATGTCAAAGCATTTCCAGTTTGAATCCAATATGTCACTTACGGGTTCAAATGCAGATTACCGCAGCCCTGTTAAGCCCTCTCAACAAGGTCTTATCGCGGCTGCTATATATAATGCCTTGGCCGCTAAATCAGGTGCGACTCGTATGAGCACATCCACGGTTGAGATTCCTTTTTTAGAAAAGGCCGCAGATAGCCTGTGGAATGCCCGTGGTAAAAGCTTGGTAATTTCAGGATCCAACGACATCAACATACAAATAACGGTAAACGCCATCAATGAGCTACTGGGCAACTACGGAACCACTATCGACTTAGAACATCCAGTGAACTTCCGTAAAGGGAATGATGCGGAAATGGCACAATTGATCGAAGATATTAGTGCCGGAAAAGTAGATGCAGTGATATTTTATAACTGTAACCCCGTATATGACCATCCCCAAGGGATATTGCTACAAACAGAACTAGCAAAAGTAGGCCTAAAAATATCTACTTCCGGAAGAATGGATGAAACTGCCACACTTTGTGATTATGTGGCTCCGGACCATCACTTTTTAGAATCTTGGAATGACGCGGAACCTCAATCCGGACACTATAGCCTCAGTCAACCCGGTATCACCCCGTTGTTCGATACGAGACAAACTCAAAGCACTATTTTGACTTGGACCGGAGCCTCCGATACGGACTATTTTACGTATTTAAAAGAAAGCTGGCGCTCTGATTTTTTCCCTAGATCTGAAGTCGAAAACTTTGAGACATTTTGGACTCAAAGTTTATATGATGGCGTGATAGAGCTAAAGGCCATGGCCCCTGTACCCGCTGAAGCTGAGGACTTAGAGGCGAATAGTGATACCGATGAATTGGTAGAAGTTCAAGAAACTTCAGGAGTGAATTTAGCTGCAGTAGCCACTGCTTTATCGGCAACATATCAAGCAGAAAGTGCTGAAAAAGAACTTGTTATATATCAAAAGGTAGGCATAGGTACTGGGGACCAAGCCAACAACCCCTGGTTGCAGGAGCTACCAGATCCAGTTACAAAAGCAGTTTGGGATAACTACCTTACTGTTTCTCAGAAGTATGCCAGGGAGAATAATTTGACCTTGTCCGAAGGAAACACGGTTAAGGTGAACGTTACAGTAAATGGAACAACCGTCAATGTGCCGGTTATGATCCAACCCGGACAAGCCCATGGCACCATGGGGTTGGCATTGGGCTATGGTAGAGCCCGGGGAGGAAATGTTGCCAACGGCGTGGGGGCCAATGCTTTCCCATTGCTTGATACTGCCAGCGGATCAGTTAATTATGATATTACCTCAGGAGTAAGCTTAGAGCTTACTTCCGAAACACATCGCATTGCCCAAACGCAAACGCATGAGACCTATATGGGTCGGGAGACGGTGATTCAGGAAGCCTTGCTTTCGGAGTATCAGCATGACGAACATGCCGGAGAGTTTGCTCCAAAGATCACCACCTGGTCAGGTGATGAGGATAAAGTGGCACCCCATACAATTTCCCTCTGGAAACACCACCAAGATAAATATGTCAATCATCATTGGGGTATGGTGATTGACTTAAATTCATGTACCGGCTGTGCTGCATGTACTGTGGCTTGTCAAGCTGAGAACAACATTCCAGTGGTAGGTAAGGACGAGGTACTGAATCGAAGAGAAATGCATTGGTTGCGAATTGATCGCTACTATAGTAGTGTGGGAGTGAACGACTATGATTCTTTGGAAGTAGCTGCGGAAAATCCTGAAGTGACCTATCAGCCCATGATGTGTCAACATTGCAACAACGCACCCTGTGAAACGGTGTGTCCGGTGGCTGCCACTACCCATAGTACTGAAGGATTGAATCAAATGGCCTACAACCGTTGTATTGGTACCCGATATTGTGCCAACAACTGTCCTTACAAAGTAAGAAGATTCAATTGGTTTAAATATCACGACAATACTGCATTCGCAGAAAATACTTCCATGAGTAACACCTTGGGAAGAATGGTGCTGAATCCTGACGTTACGGTAAGATCCCGTGGTGTCATGGAGAAGTGTACCATGTGTATTCAACGTATTCAGGCAGGTAAGTTAGTGGCTAAGAGTGAAGGTCGAAGACCTACAGACGAAGACGTCAATACGGCATGTGCCTCGGCATGTCCCACGGAGGCCATCACTTTTGGTGACTTGAACAATCAGGAGAGTAAGATTGCTGAGGTATTGCAAATGAATTATCACGATGATCACAAAACGGTAGAGGAACCACGAGCCTACACTGTGCTACAAGAATTGAATGTGGACCCTAACGTTTTCTACTTAAGAAAAATTAGGAATAAAGACGAAGACAACGCTTAAATAGATATAGCATGCAGGTAGTATCACCCGTAAGAGAACCATTAATAACCGGTAACAAGTCCTACCATGATGTCACGAATGATATCTGTGGCAGGGTAGAGGAGAAACCCTCTAAGTCTTGGCTTTTGGCGATGGCAATTTCTTTGACAGCACTGCTGGCAGGAGGCTATGCCTTGGGAAGAACGTTGTGGGATGGCATTGGTATGTGGGGCTTAAATCGAACGGTAGGCTGGGCCTGGGATATCACCAACTTTGTATGGTGGGTAGGTATCGGTCATGCCGGTACCTTGATTTCTGCCATCTTACTATTGTTCAGACAAAAATGGCGTATGTCTATCAACCGGGCAGCAGAAGCCATGACTATATTTGCTGTAATCTGTGCGGCCATGTTTCCCGTTGTGCACATGGGTCGACCCTGGCTAGGATTTTACTGGGCATTACCACTACCCAACACTTTTGGTTCGTTATGGGTAAATTTCAACTCCCCTTTGTTATGGGATGTTTTTGCTATTAGCACTTATTTCAGTGTATCTCTGGTCTTTTGGTATATGGGATTAATCCCAGATTTTGCCACAATTCGTGACAGA
>JAJCYK010000628.1 GCA_029262935.1 Cytophagales bacterium
TGTTTCTGAAACTTGCACCGCAAGATCTCTATCCAACATCCGGTTTTCTAAAAATCGATTGTTGCCCGCTTGCAGCATATCCAAAGCCATGTGAGGGTCGAGGCTGGCTTGTGTACTTTTGGTTTGCACCATTTGATTATCGCTTATGCTATTCATAGTTGTCTTTATGTTAGTTGTTAATTAAAATTTCATCTCTTTTCTCGGCTCCTTGACCTTGACGATTGATCACTACCCTTCCAAACTCTTCTACTGGATCTGTTTGGGACAAGTTGAGACCGATTAATTCGAATTCAATGCCTCTGGTAGGTGCGTTCTTTTTGAAATCTTCCAGAATCTCTATTATGTCTGGGTGCACACTTCTGGTACGGCTAGCGTCCACCTTCACACGAACATCGTTGGGTAACTTTTCCAAAGTCCTCATGATTCTTCCTTTATTCAGAAAGCTAACCTTTTTGAAGTAAGCCGGTCCAGGGATGTATATCAGTAAAAAGTCTATAGTTACTCATTGCCTTGGACCGCGTTAATCATTATTTGCAAAGAGAAAGTTACAATGGCGTCCTCGCCTTTAACCACATCCGTTAACTTTGGTAAATGCTCTACAAAATATCGCTGATGATGCGCACCTTCAATCACCGTTGATACCAGCATATGTCGATACTTATAATTAGGGTTGATCTCCTCCACAATGTCACTTACTCTAGCCACCAAGCTTTTATAACCAGAAAACACCCCTTCTTTATTCTCATGGTCAACGTCCTTGGTCAAATAGGATTTGGAAGATTCGGATATTACTATTCGGTTCAACTTGACCTCGTCAATATGTGAAAAGTTACTATCCTGACTCACTTGTTCCGTTAGCATTGTAATAGCAATGTTCAGTCTTTCTTGCGGGGACTTGATATTAGTTAATCCCAAAACCATTCGATATTCCATCCATCCCCAATACCAGGACATAAGATAAAGCAGTAGTTTATGCTTACTTTCAAAATACCGGTAAATTGATGCTTCTGGAGATTTTATATGCTGTCCAAGTTTTCGAAATGTAAAGGCCTCAAAACCTATCTCATCAATCAGGTCTATACCTCCATCCACAATCCTTTTACCCAAATCACTGGTTTCAGGATCCTTTAGATAAATATGAGAGTTAACCCGGATGCTTAGTTTTGATATTAATTCTTGCATAAACAATATTATAATATGCGAATATAATAGCATTACTATCATAATTACAAACAAATGATCCTTTAATTGAAAATACTATTAAAAAATGCAGGGAGTATGTTCCGGTTCAGCTCAATTAACTACTTTGATAACAATCCAGTAGCTCGATCATAAGGAATAATATTGTCCCATTCGTCGGCATTGGACCGAGCCACGAAAGCCACTACCGGTTCCGTTTCACTAATATTGAAAACCTCATGCGGCACTCCGGACTTTATAAAAATAAAATCCCCCGCCTCATTATCCAGCTTTTGCTCCAGCTTATGTCCAAACTCATGCCGTACCTGGCCTTGCAAAATATAAAGCATCAGTTCAAACCCATCATGAATATGTGCATAGGCCACTCCCCCGGGAGGAATGGTCGCAATGTTAATAGACAGCTTGGCGGATCCAACATTTTTTGAGGACATGCCCTGCTTATAGTGAATGTTGTTCCAACTGCGAGGATTCCCCCCTCCTCTGATAGTAAGAATACCTTGGTGGTCTTCTACAGCGCCCGGTTCAATGTGATCGTCTGGATTTAGTAGTTCGTTCATGGTGTTAGTATTTATTTGTCCACGGCATAATCATCTCCATAATACTTACTGGTAATATTAGTATGGAATTTAATAGCCGAAATCGGCTCATACTTGGGATTTTCCAATCCTGGTAAAACTTCTAATATTTCTTCCTCCCATAAGTAAACCGCCATGGGTATGGAGATACGCGGTTCGGTATGAAGCTCAGCTGAAGTTGGTTTACTTACCCGATGGGTAGTGGAAGGCAAACGATCGTTGGTAATGCGTTGCATGTAATCACCCGTATTGAGAATAATGGTCCCAGGTTCCGGGTTTAACCTGATCCACTTGTTATTTTTTTGATTGAAAACCTGTAAGCCGTCCACACGCTGTGCTGGTAATAGGGTGAAGAGGTCAACGTCTTCATGTCCAAGCATACGCCCAGCTCCGGAAGCTTGATCTACTGCATTGATGGGTGGGTAATAGTTTAAGCGAAACCCGAAATTCGTACCGGCAAGTTTACTATCATACAAATGAGGATCACAGTTAAGATATCGCAGGACGCTTTGCATTATTGGTAGGATCAAGCGTTCATTGGCTTTTACAATCTGTTTAAATAAATTGTGATAGTCCGCAGTTGGCCAATAGTCCTGAGCATGGAAATCTTCCCGTCCGTCGAGGTCAAATGCCCGTCTGCAGAATACCCATCCCTCTACTAAATCCGGATGTATAATGGTAGTTTCCTTTATTGGGAAATAACCCTGGTTCACGGACCCAAATCGTTTGGCTTCATAAACCATGCGTTCCTCCAGAGTAGTTTCTTCAAATATTTGTTGCACCTGTCGTTCGGCTTCTGTAAACAGTTCAGGCGCTATACCATGTCCTTTCAACACAGCAAAACCAATGCCTTCCAAAGCCTTTCCTAGATCTTTGGAGAAATTAATCTTACCCTCCTCTCCCCCATTAAAGAACTCCTGTAAGTCACAAGTGGGAATAATGTAATCTTCATCAAACTCTTCCAGGTCTTGATTCTCTACCAAATTATATTGATGGTCTTTTTTTACCTGATCGTATTTTCGAAAATCTTGATTTACGGCATGTATGCCTTTGTCCTTTGATGAAGTCATAAGCAATTAGTGAATAGCTTGCTGTAAAATAAGCAAAAGCGGGGTACTTTTCTTTAAAATAGACTAAGGATGTAACCTAATAACACGGCCAAAAGGACAATCGGAATAAACCATTTTATCCAGGAATAAAGCATACCGGAGGGAAGGAACTTCCTGAAATAGTCTTTTTTAAAGCTCCAGGTAACTCCTAAAATGGCCAATAGACTGCCCAAGATTTGCATGCCTGTTCCAAATATTAAATCCAGTATCCCAATCAGGCTAGGATACATACTACTGGGTAAAGCCAACCCGGCTTGGACCGCACCCATGAGTAATAGTAGTCGCTTTATGGGTATGCCTGTCCATTCATTTTTTAGGGTGAAAAAAGGCACATTATACGCTGCAACAAGTGACAAAAAGGCCACCAGTGATAAGGAAATTAAAAATAGAGATCCAATCCACCGACCTTGGGGCATCATTCCAAACAAACTGGGAAAGGTCTCAAAGATCAAACTGGGACCAGCGCTAAAATCTACTCCAAAAACTAAAATGGTAGGAATTAAAAATAAGCTAACCATTAATGATGCACTCAGATCACCTAATCCAGTAAACAAGGCAATACTAAGAGGACTTTCCTCAGGTCTGAGATAGGCTGCATAGGTTATAATGAAAGTTCCACCTAACCCCACGGAAAAAAAGGCTTGGCCGAGGGCGGCAAAAATTTCACGTGCAGTTAATGCAGCTAA
>JAJCYK010000629.1 GCA_029262935.1 Cytophagales bacterium
TATCGCAAAAGTCCAGACATTATTAGAGCAAGTAGTGCAAGTAGGCACCGCTTCTAATATTAAAGGCAGTGACTACAAAATCGCAGGTAAGACGGGTACAGCTCAAAAAGTAAAGGTGGGCGGCGGCTATGAGAAAGCTTACTACACGTCCTTTGCGGGTTATTTTCCTGCCTCAAATCCGAAGTACAGCTGTATTGTAATTATTGACAAACCGAAAGGTTATAACCAGTATGGTAGTGATGTTGCTGCCCCTGTCTTCAAGGAAATCGCCGATAACATTTATAGCCGGGACACCGATATGCACAAATTATTCACTGAGCAAGTAAATCGTGAAGTTGGGGTATTTCCCGTGATTAAATCAGGCATGTTGAGTGACTTACAACTTATTTGCAATGAGTTAGGGGTGTCTAACCATTCCGGTACCGATGCAGATTGGGTGCTCTCCAAAAGAAATTATAATTCAGTGAAATGGGTTGAAAATGACATTGCACCTCAGCAAATGCCAAATGTAATGGGTATGACCTTGAGAGATGCCTTACCACTTTTAGAAAATCAAGGAGTAAAAGTAAGTTATCAAGGGAAGGGCCGAGTTTTGAAGCAATCAATAAATAAGGGTGCTCCAGTCAAAGAAGGCACCAAGATTTCATTAGTACTAGGGTAGTGGCAGTATTAAAAGACATATTATATAAGGTATCATTACAGTCGGTGTCAGGGGACACGGATAAGCAGGTGTCTGGTGTTTTCATGGACTCCAGAGAAGTGCAACCAGAAGCGCTATTCGTGGCGGTGATCGGTACCCAAGTCGATGGGCACGACTATATAAGTAAAGCTACGGATTTGGGAGCTACCAGTGTTATTTGTGAACGACTGCCCCAGGATCTGAGGGATGGTGTTACCTATGTAACTGTAGAACAAAGCATAATAGCCCTAGGGATCGTGGCAGCAAATTTCTTTCAACACCCTTCCCAGAAGTTAGCACTGGTAGCGGTTACTGGAACCAATGGCAAAACCACCACAGCTACCTTACTCTTTCAGTTGTTTAGAGATTTGGGCTACAATGTAGGTCTAATTTCTACGGTAAATAACAGAATAAATGAGGTGGAAATCACAGCTACCCACACGACTCCAAATGCTTTAAAAATCAATGAGCTTCTGCAAGATATGGTGACTCAAGGATGTACCCATTGCTTTATGGAAGCCAGTAGTCACGCTATTGAACAGGAGCGCGTGGCCGGGTTACAATTTAGAGGGGCGGTATTTACAAACCTTTCGCACGATCATTTGGATTACCACATCACCTTCGATCATTATATTAAGGCTAAGAAGAAACTGTTCGATCGCCTGCAATCACGAGCTTTTGCATTAACCAATGTTGATGACAAAAGAGGGCAGATCATGCTTCAAAATACCTCGGCACAAAAGCTAAGTTATGGTATTAAAAGAATGGCAGATTTTAAGGCAAAGATTTTGACAAACAGCATCAAAGGATTGGAGCTTGAAATTGATCAAAAGATTGTTTGGTTCAAGCTAATAGGGGAGTTTAACGCCTATAACTTGTTGGCGGCCTATGCAGTAGGGTTATCATTAGGAGAAGAAGCAGAGGAATTACTAACAAGACTTTCCAATATAGATGCCGCTCCAGGCAGGTTTGAGCGAGTTCCATCCGGCTCTGATATCACGGCCATTGTGGATTACGCCCATACTCCTGATGCCTTAGACAAGGTATTAAGTACCATTAAAGAATTTCGCAGCGGCCAGGAACAACTGATAACAGTGGTTGGATGTGGTGGAAATAGAGATAAAGACAAAAGGCCTTTAATGGCTACTATAGCATGTAAGTATAGTGACAAAGTAATCCTGACTTCGGACAACCCCAGAGACGAGTCGCCTGAAGATATCTTACAAGACATGCAAACGGGAGTGGGCCCTTCTCACCAAAGAAAAGTGTTGACAATTGCAGATAGGAAAGAGGCCATCAAAACCGCCTGCAGTTTAAGCGCAGACCAAGACATTATCCTGGTGGCTGGCAAGGGCCATGAATCATATCAGGAAATAAAAGGTATACGTCATGAATTTAATGACAAGATCGTATTAACGGAAATGTTAGAATTAGTAAAAGGGAGAGGACACCAATAGTGCGTGTGCTATTTTTTAATTACGAGTAACGGGTATGTTGTATTACTTATTTGATTTTTTAGATCAGCAGTATGATTTGATTGGAGCTGGAGTATTTAGGTACATCAGCTTCAGAGCGGGTATGGCAACTATTATGTCCCTCCTAATTACTATTGTTTTAGGCAAAAGGCTCATTAATTATTTGAGAAAGCAGCAAGTGGGAGAAACGGTGAGAGAATTAGGGTTGGATGGACAGGTAGAAAAAGAAGGTACGCCTACTATGGGGGGTATCATTATCATTGCTGCCATTCTATTACCCACCTTATTGTTTGCTCAAATAAACAATGTATACATCATTTTGGTCCTGGTGGCGCTGGTTTGGATGGGCATTGTCGGTTTTATTGACGACTACATTAAGGTATTTAAAAAGGACAAAGGAGGGCTAAAAGGAAAATTTAAGATTGCCGGCCAAATTAGTCTCGGTTTGTTTGTAGGTATCATGTTATACTTTCACCCAGGAGTAGTTGTCAGAGAGTTTGACTCTCCTGTTACGATAGATCAAGGTGTAAGTGAAACACCAATTAACTTTAGCGATACAAAATCCACAAAAACTACCATCCCTTTTGTAAAGAATAATGAGTTTGACTATAAGATTCTGGTGAGTTGGTTTGATAAAGACCTGACCTGGATTGTGTATGTACTTCTAGTCATCATGGTGATCATAGGGGTTTCTAATGGGGCTAATATTACTGATGGCATTGATGGATTAGCGGCGGGAACATCCGCTATTGTGGCACTGGCTTTGGGGATTTTTGCTTACCTCTCTGGGAATGTCATATGGTCCGAATATTTGAACATAATGTACATTCCAAATTCCGGGGAATTGGTGATCTTTTGTACGGCATTTGTGGGAGCGGCTATTGGCTTTTTGTGGTATAATAGTTTTCCAGCACAAGTATTTATGGGTGATACCGGGAGTTTGACCTTAGGAGGTATAATAGCCGTATTGGCCTTAGCGTTGCGCAAGGAATTGTTAGTACCTGTTTTATGCGGCATCTTTTTTATTGAGAGCTTATCCGTAATGATTCAGGTATCTTATTTCAAGTATACCAGAAAGAAATATGGAGAGGGTAGACGAATATTCAAAATGGCCCCTCTTCATCACCATTATCAAAAAGAGGGATATCATGAGTCCAAGATTACGACACGGTTTTGGCTTATAGGGGTTTTGCTGGCGGTATTTTCATTGGCTACTTTAAAGTTGAGATAGATGAAGGATCGTATTGTAATATTAGGCGCGGGAGAAAGTGGTACGGGGGCAGCCTTGTTAGCCAAGCATCACGGTATTGAGGTGTTTGTTTCCGATCATGGTAAAATTACTGATACCTATCAAGCGGTATTGGAAAGTGAGGGAATCCCATTCGAACAAGGCGGTCATTCAAAAGACCTGCTCGACGGCACAGTGGAAGTCATTAAAAGCCCTGGTATTCCTGATCAAGCACCCATCGTACAAAGGTTCTTGGCTGCGGGTATTCCCGTTATTTCAGAATTGGAATTTGCTATTCGATATACCAAGGCTAAAATTATTGCCATCACCGGTACGAACGGAAAAACCACCACTACTTTACTAGTTCATCATATTTTAAAATCTGCTGGTTACAAAGTCGGCATCGCCGGAAACATAGGGCATAGTTTGGCCCAACAGGTGATTGATGACCACTACGACTATTATGTAGTGGAGGTAAGTAGCTTCCAACTAGACGGTATGTTCAAATTTAAGGCAGACATTGCGGTCTTACTTAATATTACCAAGGACCACTTGAATCGCTATGATCATGATTTTGATGCCTATATCGCGTCGAAGTTCCGGATCACACAAAACATGACCAATCAGGACAGCTTCATTTATTTTGCAGATGACGAAGTCCTTTCCTCCGAACTTGGTCGCCAGCAGTTGGAGGCCGTAAAGTTTGCCATCTCTTTGGTTCAACATCAAAATCCTGGGGCTTATGTACAGGGCGAAGGCCTGCATTTCAACTTGAGTGTACCCTCAGAAGGCTCCTTTGAAATTGCCATTGACAAGTTAACGTTGCAAGGACCCCATAATATGGTTAACGCCATGGCGGCATCTCTAGCGGCTTTATTATGCGAAGTGCCATTAGATCAATTGGTGCAAGCCTTGGGAACGTTTAAAAACATTGCTCACAGGTTGGAATACGTGGGAGAAATAGATGGTGCTACTTACATAAATGACTCAAAGGCCACCAATGTAGATGCTGTGTTTTATGCTTTGCAAAGCTTTGAAAAGCCCCTGGTTTGGATTGCAGGAGGGGTAGATAAAGGCAACAATTACGAGCTTATTGAATCATTAGTGCTTCAAAAAGTCAAAGCCTTGATTTGTATGGGGACAGATAACGCCCCTTTACTTAAAGCGTTTGAAGGTGTCGTGCCGATTGTAAAAGAGGAGACCAGTATGGAGGGAGCCATCGAAACCGCCAGACAGCTGGCGGAGTACGGGGATGTTGTGTTATTATCTCCGGCGTGTGCAAGTTTTGACTTGTTCAAGAACTACCAGGATCGGGGAGATCAATTTAAGCAGGTAGTAGCGTATAAAAAAAAAGTAAAAGTAAATAAAGTGTTAGCGTGATGATTAAGGCCTGGACTCAAAAACATATGCACGGCGATCCCATAATATGGATGGTGGTATTGCTGCTCTCTTTCCTCAGTATCTTGGTAGTATATAGTGCCACGGGTACCCTGGCTTATAAAATGATGGATGGTAATACTGAGCACTACCTCGTAAAACACAGTGGATTGGTACTACTTAGCCTAGGAGCGATGTGGGTGGCCCATAAAATGGACTATCGATATTATTCAAAACTTTCCAGATTGGCCTTATGGGTTTCTGTACCCTTACTAATTATAACTTGGAAATACGGTGTGAATATTAATGAGGCTTCCCGCTGGATTACCATTCCTCTGATCAACCAGCCTTTTCAACCTTCGGATTTGGCGAAACTGGCATTAATCGCAAACCTAGCCAGCATGCTATCCAAAAGGCAACAAAATATTGCAGATTTTAAAGAGTCCTTTATACCCATGGTCTTATGGTGTGGGGTGATCTGCGGATTGATAGCCATGACGGATTTTTCATCCGGAGCGCTGTTATTCTTAACCTGTCTGTTAGTCATGTTTATCGGACGGGTTCCAATAAAATATTTATTAATGTTAGTAATAGTGGGTGCCCTGGCAGGAAGCCTAGCTGTACAATTTGGCCAACGCGGAGAAACAGTTGTATCTAGAGTGGAACACTTTTTCAGTAGCGAGGAGATACCATTCCAAGCCGAACAATCCTATATAGCCATT
>JAJCYK010000630.1 GCA_029262935.1 Cytophagales bacterium
TTGATCAGAGAATTCGAAGTCCACCCGAATCCTGGAAAATTTCGTGATTAGAACCTTGGTGGTAAATGTGATCTCACCTAGGTTATAGTCAATGGTGTAGTCATGGTTGAACCCTCTTTTTAACAGCCGCCCATCCAAGAACACTTTTTCCGAATTGGCTAAAACTATGACAAACCTTTCGTTGTTGGGTCCTCGTACTCTATATGGGCCTTGCACCCCTTCAATGGGCTCAACCAAAATAGAGGCGAACTTTCCTTTGGCAACTGAAATTCCTAGAGAGGTACTTGCAGAACCGTTGAGTAGGTTGTAATCAGTCTCTATCAATCCTCCCTGAACGTTCTTGTAATACTGTAAGAAGTAACTTTCTGACTTAGGAGCTCCTTGGTGTCTTAATACCACATCCCCTACACTGAGCTTAATATTATCATTAAAAAGCTGTATGAATACTTTATCAAAATCTTGTAACTGCTGGGTATTGCCTTCAGGTTGGAAAGGAATGTTTTGATCCGTGATGGTGGCCAAAATATTAATATCATTTGATAATTTACCTTCCAGTTGCAAGTTCAAATTGGAGTTTACAAAAACATCTTGATTGTTACCAAAGCTTAGGCCCCGGCTGATACTGCCACTTTTTCGCAGCTCATCAGTACTGAACAACTGCTCCCTGCGATCAAATAGCAATGACTTGGGAGCGACAGTAGTTTTGAATAATGCGTTGGAATCATAAAGAGCTAAAGTCCTTTGTTGATAGCTTTGATGAAATGCAAATGGATATACCTGATAACAAACTTCGACTGAGTCTCGATTGTTGGGTTGATTGACCACCAGTGTGCCAGTACTATAGTCGTAATTGAATGGCAGGCTATCCAATCCCGATATGACTATACTAGAGGCGTTTACTGAAAGCGAGTCCAGTAAAAAAGGAGTCTCAAAAGTATGTATCCATTGGCATCTGCGATCCATCGTTTGACCGTAGCCAGACGTTGAAGACAGGAGGAAACAAAAGAATACTACAAAAAGCCTGCAGTGCATTAGTCTACTAATGGCAATTCTACAATTACAGTGGTGCCCACATCAGCTGTGGTTTCAAACCAGATCTTACCTCCGGCATGTTCTATTCCTCTCTTGGCAATGGACAGGCCAATTCCTGATCCAGTATCTTTAGTGCTGAAATTTGGAATGAATATCTTATCAATAATGGCATCCGGTATCCCCGATCCATTGTCACGAAACTCGATGATTACATTGTTGTTTTCTGTTTTCAAGCTTACTGCTATTAATGGCTTTCTTTGCTTAGGAACTGCCTGGATACCATTTATTATTAAATTTGAAAATATCCTTCCCATTAATTGAGGATCACAAGTAACATAGTGATTTCCAGGTTCAACCAATGCTTTTATTTCGTGCTCTTCGCTATTCGCATGTAATTGCACGGTTCGACGTAATATTGAAGAGATTTCAATACGTTGGTTTTCTGGTACAGGCATCTTGGCAAAGCTGGAGAAAGAAGTAGCAATGTCACTAAGGGTGTCAATTTGATGCAAAAGCGTATTAATTGGCTTCTCCGATAATTGCTTGTGGCCCTCGGTCTTATCCGTCAACATACGTTTCAGGTGTTGCAACGTCAGCTTCATAGGGGTCAGGGGGTTTTTAATTTCATGTGCCACTTGCTGAGCCATTTCCCGCCAAGCAGATTCTTTTTCACTACGGGCCAAGGCCTTTTTGCTGGCCTCCAGGTTTTGTAGCATTCGATTATATTCTCCCACCATAAGGCCTATTTCATCATCTGAATTCCACTCTAAGGGTTCGTTGTATCCGGTTAGGGTGGTTTTCTTGATCTTTTGTGTGATCAAGTTAAGAGGCACCGTTAACACTCGGGAAGCAAAATATGAAGCCACTAAAATCACAATAAAGATAAAAGTAAAAATGTTGAGAATATTCGTCAGGATCACTACAATTTCTTTATCTAATTCATATTTGGACTCGAAAAAAGGGATACTCAAAATACCCAAAAGGTCGCCCGTACCAAAAGACCGTATCCCTACATAGGCCGACTTGTAACTTAATGTACCGACACTTTCATTAATCAAAACGCTGTTGTTCTGCTGCTCCACGATATCTCCCAGTGCCAAAGGGTTAATATATTCTGAGAGAATGTTGTACTCGTAGATTTTGGGTTGACTGGTACTTATTAATTTGCCATTGATATCAAACAGATTGATATCGGATTCCGAGTATTGAGCGATTTGAGTAATGTTCTGAGCCATGAGTTCCTCGCTGAGGTTCCCGGTCAGGTAGTTATCCAATGGATTCACAATGTTGTTACGGATACCATCGGCTTTTTCGAAATACTGTTTAATTACTTCCTTTTTGGAGGAGGAGCTAATCAAGCTAAGCGTGGTGACACTTACAATTAGCAAAGGCAGGAAGAATGCCAAATTAAGATACAATTGGATGCGTGTGGCATAGTTAAGTTTTACTGGTTTTTTACGGAACGCCACATATCCTACAATAAAGAGTATCAGAGAGAATATTAACAGGA
>JAJCYK010000631.1 GCA_029262935.1 Cytophagales bacterium
ACAGATGGCGTGTCGATTACGGTTGGTAAATCGGGTTTATTATTCACAGGCTCTACCACTGCCTCTGATTTCGTTTGCAAGTCTGTCTGTATGGTGGTTTCAGTTTCCGTTTGGGTTTGGATCTCGTCGGTTGATGCCTCGTCATCTTCCCAATCGGCGTTAGACTGCTCTAACCTCTGAACCACCTGATCAGCCATGGCATCAGCCTCTTGCTCGTACTGATCGTCAGGTTCTCCAATGGTAAGGTCATCTGCACTTGACTTGGTTTGTGCAACAGGCTCTATTTCGGCAGCAGTTTCTAATTTGGTTTGTAGGTCCTCGTGTGCTTTTCCTTCATCTTCCAAATTGGCATCAGGTTCTTCTAATTTTTGAACCACCTGGTTAGCCATGGCATCTGCCTCCTGTTCGTATTGATCATCTGGATCTCCAATGGTTAGTCCATCTGTACTTGATTTGGTTTGTACAGGGGATGGATTTTCTTCAGCATCACTTTCGAAAATAGGTTTTTGCTGCAGGGTGCCTTCATCGACAACCGCTTCTTTCTCTTGCCCCTGTTCATCTTTAGCGCATTCAGTACATTTGGTTTGCAATGTGGTAATGCCCGTGTCTATAGGAGTTAATCTATTGTTGAAGAAAGGCTTAGCTTGCACCGCTAAATCTGTTTCTGAAAAAAACCCACTGTCACCTTGCTCCTTTTGAAAAAAAGGTTGTTCATCTTGCGACTGGTGCTGAATGGCGGGTGATATGGTTTCGGCAGTTTTCAATTACTTTTCGAAAAGTCTAAGAATCTCATTATTCTCTTTTGACCTTGCCAAACTAAGAGCGCTAACTTGATAAATATTTTCCATCCTGGAGTCAGCTCCTTTTCGAAGCAATACTTCTATTATTTCAGTATCTTCTTTGAGAGCGAATACGGCATCAAGTATCGGGGTATTACCAAACTGGTCCTGAACGTTTATCTCGGGTTGGATTTGTACTAACCAAGCTACCATATTCTTGTAATTGAGCTTTGCTGCAAAATGAAGTGCAGTTTTTCCTTTTCCATCAGATGCATTAATGTCAATACCAATGGAGTGCATTAATTGAGCAATTTTTAGTTTATTGTATATAACTGCGTGAAGAAAAAGGTTCATTCCATAAGGAGTTAGGTTCACCAAGTCATGCGAGGCAATCATTGTCCTCAGTCCTACCAGATCTCCAGATTTTGTTAGTTGGAATGCCTCTTGTTCAAGCTCCGAATTAATATATAGTTCACTTTTGTTCATGCTTATGACTTAAGTTTTCCGAAGGTAATTCCGGCCAGTATTTACTGGAATCGTTGTATCGTCTTAGGAATTCATCCCATGAAATATGGCCATTTACATATTGATCTACTAGTTTGACATATTCCTCACCGGGCTTATGCCCCATATGCCACTGGTTTTCCCGGGTTTTGGTTTGATCCCACGTTAACTCCTGCTTGGTGTGAGGATCATACACTTTACCCTTTGCATCTTTTGCCTTATTCCAGACTTTATTTACCAAGCCCTTTTCATAGGAAGGCCTACTTCTCATTAATGCTTCTCGTTTAGCAGACCATCTTATAATCTTCTTATCAGCAAGCAAACGATCAAACTCGCTCCTTGGCATAGTCTGAGTTATTTCACCTCCTTTTTTACTTTTTGACTTAAATTGTATTTTCACAGCATCTTCAGTGACATCGACAACTCTACCTCTAGACATAGAGCCTTTATAAGGGACGGATACATTTTCCCATACCTTTATAGGGCTGGGTATTAAAGACTGTCCTATAATTATACAAAGAGGGTCATTTGAGAATCTACACCACCTCCCATCTATTGATTTCTTCCAAGAATGCTTCCCAATTGGAATTTCCTGGACGTACTTTGATCCAGATGCCCCGGGAAATTTAAATGGAGATTTCTGGGCGATTTCAAATTCTCTCATTAACATTTCAGAGTTAATTTTACTATTTGGAAGATCTTCCATCATTTTCAGAAATTCTTTGTCCGCTTTTGGCAAAGTGGTTTTACTACTCATGTCAATGTTAGGAACTAGATCACCGCCCGGGTTGACTTTTAAATGTAACGGAGTCCTGCCTGGTTTTAGATCCTTTAGACCACCTACTACTGAAGGTGTCATAACTGCTCCTGTAAGTATACCGGTGGTTACTAATCTAGTTAATGCAGCATCTCGCTCTGCTTTTGATAAGCCAGGTTGGGTCTTTATAGCTTGGAATTGATTTACAAACTCATCTGTAACCACAATAAAGCTACCGATATCAAGCACCGCACTAGCCTTCTTAACAGTTGCGTAAGATCTTCCGACCATAGCTGTAAATCGTGTCAATCTACCCGCTTGTGCAGCTACGGTTAATACCCTGCCCATACCCAACGTAAGTGCCGATGCGATATCTGCAGCAATAAATAATGCTGCTTTGTGAATATCTTCCTGCGTTAACATATCATGCTGGGATTTTTCATGCATTCCTGCCAGCGTTGACCCTACACCAAGTGCAGCAGAACCAATTAAAGCGGCGGCGGCTGGCGTCCCAGCACCTGCTGTAAATAATATCACGCCTAAGGCAGCTAACCCAATACCTACATATCCCAAAAATTGAGAAAGAGAAAGAGGTTCTGTGGTTTCCAATTCCCAATCCTTACCATTAGGCATTTTCCAATAAAGCATCCCTTTGGGGAATCGTAAAGCAGAATTCAGTTGTTCGAATAGTTCCGTAGGTGGGTTTACTTTAGCCCCTTGCTGTAACATTGCCGCATCTATATCACTGCTAGCTTTCAAGTTCCTCTTAATTTTTTTAGGAGAGGTCATATCTTGCAAAACCCATTCCCCTCCCGAAACAGCAGGTCTATCGTACCCTTTGAACCCGGTGTGGTGTAAGTAAAACAACCAAGGAATTTCTTTAGCTTTTTTGCTAGAATTACCATCCTTGTCCTTAACATCTATTATATCATCCTTTGGATAGAATACCGCAGGTATCCTTATAGCAAATGGTTGTTCTTCCTGTAGCTTTCGCTGCCTCTTCAACAAGCCTTTGGAGTAATTCAATTGTTCCATTTCTTTGGAACGGCCTCCTAATTTATTATTAAGAACACTATCCAATTTGCCAGTGGACACCTGAAAATCTCTAATTATGTTTGACCAACCGGTAGCGCCACTTGCACTGGTGGCACTCTTAAAATAACCTTTTAATGTGGGGCTGTATGGCAGTGGGGCTTTAAATAGTTTTCTTCGGAAAGTAGGTTCCACGGTTGTATGACACTTATTTGTCTTACAAACATCTTGGAATTTAGGGGTTGTAGGCTGTAAGTTCCATGTTTCTTCAAATACTTTAGCTTGACGCTCTTCTTCTTCCTGAAATTTTATAAACGCGTGAAAAAATCGAATAAATGCAGTTCTAGCTTGATTCTGTGAAAAGTCCGGAAACTCATTTTTACTGATCATTGTATTAGCGGTTTCCACAGCCAATGACGCGCTCATCCAACTGGAACGAAAATCCGAGGTAATATCGGGGCTTTGTTCAACAGCCCTATTAAACATAGCCATTCTGGATAGAGCTATGATTTGTTTCGTGTGTTTAATATCACTGTCAAGTTCAGTAGCCTGCGATTTTAAGGCTTTTGTGAATTGTCCCTTACGTAGATCTTTCCAATAACGGTTCTTTAGTTCACGGGTATTTTGTTCATAATCTTCATGCCTAGGTTCAAAACTGAATCTTATTTGCATCAACCGGGAATCTTCCGGAGTGAAATGTTTCCGCTTAGGCGGAGAGGAAGATTCTGACCACATAACTCGACATAGAACCTTACATTTTTTGCCGTTTCTTTGGTACAACAACTGCAACGATGGTGTGTTTATATAGGCATTTTTACTACTTCCAAAATATTGCACAATGGAATCATCGTCCAACGAGCGCATATAGTATGCCTTATTATCATCATCCCTTAAAGACCATCTGAAATGGTAATATCCTGTCTTGGGCGGCTGTTCAATATTTAAATGAAATTTGGCATCCTTTTTTGTTTTTACCGGTCCGTCCCCAGTTCTGGTAATACTAATCTTTGCCGTTGGTAAGGGGTTACTCGATCGTTGAATTTGATTGGCTTTACTTAAGTTTCCCGCTTGCTGCACCACATGGGTTAACTCATGTGCCAGCAAATGCTGGCCTTCTTCAGTGTTATCATCGTACTTGCCCTCATTAAAGTAGATATCGCTGCCATGGGTAAAGGCCTGAGCATGCAGATTTTGGTTCATAGCTACGGAAGGGCTGTCGGTGTGAAGTCGCACATTAGCAAATTTGGCCCCAAAGCTTTGGTCCATTTGAGAGCGGGTTCCCTCAGACAAGGGGCTACCCTGACCTTTGGAGTGGTTTAACTGTTGGCTTAAATTACTGGGCCCGACGCTAGCGCTTTCACCACTTTTTCCCTGGACCTTCTCACTCTCCTCTTCACAATGGGCACATTTACGTTGTAGCGTGCCCAAATCTCCTTCGCTTTCACTTTCAAATATGGGCTTTCGCTGAATTTTGGTAACGGAATCAACTAAGGGTTGCTCTTTTTTTTGCAGTTCCTCTTTTTCGCACGCCGCGCATTTGGTTTGCAAGACAGGAGCTGTAACTGGACTAGGAGTATTAATGCCTTTTACCACCTGATCGGCCATACGATCTGCTTCCACTTCGTACCGGTCGCCAGGCCGACCGACGGTCAATGCTGAAGGTTTAGTTTGGACGGGTTGATTCGAAAAAAAATTGGTGGGAGCACTTTGAGTTTCATTAAAAAAACCCGACTGGTTTTGTTGCTGAAAAAAAGGGGTCTGATTTTCATTTTGCTCTTGATGAGTTTGAGAGCTCGTAGATCTAAAGAAGTAGAATGAACGCATAGGTTTTCCTTTATCGCCAATCCACCCGGATCGTTTCCTT
>JAJCYK010000632.1 GCA_029262935.1 Cytophagales bacterium
GAAGCTTGAATATACGAATTTAACAAGTTTTCGACATAGTGAGCCACCCGATTATTATTTGGGATGAGTGCTCTTGCAATCGATTGCAAGATTGGTATTCGTAAGAAATTATTGGATGTTATTTTGTGAAATCTCCTATAAACTACTTATTTTCAACTAGAAACGCAGTTATACTTCCATATAGATTAATTATCCGCTTGCATTGGTCCTTTAATAAATAGTGGAGGCCAATGAGGAAAGTTGGAAATATTTGTCGTTATTTATGTGTACCGTATACGAAAATACTCGAATAAGCGAATTTTAAACACTTGATAATTAATACTTTAAATAAAAACTAATTAGAATTATCCATAAATAATAATCAACTAAACCAATGTAAAATGAACAAACATTTACTATTGTTCCTATTTATGTGTATGTGGAGCATAGGTTCCTACGCACAGACACGGGTTGCAGGTAAGGTGATTGATGATCAGGGAGAGTCGCTTCCTGGCGTCAACATTGTCGTAGCCGGAACCCAACAAGGTACGGTCACTGATGGAGATGGCAATTATAGCATGGCTGCTCCCAGTGATGGTACTCTAGTATTTTCGTTTATAGGTTATCTGGATCAAAGGGTAGTGGTGGGCAACCAATCCACTATTAACGTAACCTTGGAAGCGGACATCCAACAACTACAAGAAGTAGTGGTTAGTGCGCTGGGTATTGAACGAGAGACAAAAGCCCTACAATCTTCGGTCACCCAAGTGGATGGTGAAAACTTCACTATGGCTCGAGAGAACAGTGTAATTAATTCATTAGCTGGCCGGGTGGCTGGAGTGAACGTTTCCAAAGTAGGTTCCGGACCAGCAGGTTCTACTCGTGTAGTAATTCGTGGCGCTAAAACCTTAGGCTCAAACACCAATCAACCTTTATATGTGGTGGATGGTGTGCCTATGACCAATAATAACGCCGGCCAAGCGGGCTTATGGGGCGGTGCAGATCAAGGCGACGGAATGAGTAGTATTAATCCGGACGATATCGAATCAACCACGATATTAAAAGGTGCAGGTGCTGCCGCATTGTATGGCTCACGAGCGGCAAATGGGGTTATTCTCATAACCACAAAAAAGGGTGGTGCGCGCAAAGGAATTGGCGTTGAATTCAATTCAAATTACGTTTTTGAGCAGATCAACGACCTTAGAGATTTCCAAACTTCACATGGCAGTGGCGCCTTAGTGGGAGCTACCCTAGAGGAAAGAGTTGCTACCAAAGCGACCAACCCCAATGACCCTGCAGATTTAACCAACGCTTTTAGCGGTTGGGGACGTCAAGCTTGGGGCCCTCGATTCGATGGAAGCGATGTTTTACATTGGGATGGCGTGGTGAGAGACTATAGTTATCAAGGTGACCAGTGGGACAGATTTTTCGAAACTGGCTATACTGCCACCAATAGTTTAGCTTTCAGTGGTGGTAATGAGTTACAAAACTTCCGGTTTTCTGTAGCCGATTTACGCAGTGAGTCTGTACTTCCGAATTCGGGATTCGATCGATTTAACGCTTCCTTATCTACAGATTCAAAATTTGGCAAGAAGGTCACACTTTCAGCCAGTATTTTGTATTCTCATGAGGAGGCAAAAAACCGACCAAGAGTTTCTGACTCTCCAGGGAATGGTGTTTTAAGTATGTACTACATTCCTGGTGACATGAACATTACTGATTACATAGGAGACCCCAACAAACCTGGTGCAGTTCCCAGTGAGCAGCAGCAAATCGATCAAGGGATCACGATCATTGATGGTAAATCTCCGGGAGAGGAGTTCCAACAGTCCACTAACTTATGGGGCCAGAATCCTTATTGGGCTACCTCACAGTTTCAAAATTCTGACGATAGAGATCGTATCATCAGTAATGCGCGTCTGCGTTATGATATTACGGATTTCTTGTTTGTTCAAGCTCGTGCAGGTATTGACTGGTCTACTTTAAGAAACACCACACTTACCCCTCAAGGGACCGGTTATCAAAGAGGAGGATCTATGCGTGAAAGGGAAACCAGAGTAAGAGAAGTAAACCTGGAATACCTCGTTGGATTTAACAAGACCTTTGATAAAATAGGTGTGAATGCATTTGTGGGAGGAAATCGGATGCGCGCAGAATGGGAACAAATCGATGCCAATGGTAACGGTTTTAACGTGCCTTTCTTTGCGGCCATAAATAACGCCCAGCAGAGAAACTTTGGGTTTGGATTTTCCCAAAGTGGTATCAATTCCATATTTGCCTCTGGGGAAGTTTCCTGGAATGGATTCTTGTTTGTAACAGGAACCTGGAGAAGGGATTGGTTTTCACAATTGAATCCTGACAACAACAGTATTGACTATCCCTCTGTAGGGGCAAGTTTCGTCTTTTCTGATGCCATTGGAAACTTACCGAAATTTCTCAGTTTTGGAAAAATTCGAGCTTCCTATGCAGAAGTGGGCAATGCAAATTCCGTTAATGCGTTTGGTACCAGACTTACTTACTCTTTGCGAAATCCGCACTTAGGACGGCCACTGGCTACATTTTCGTCAGCCAATAGCAACAACGGTAATTTACCAAATGCTAATTTGGTGCCGTTTACTTCCCGAGAGCTCGAGTTTGGGTTTGACGTCAGATTTTTCGACAACAGACTTGGCGTGGATTTCACCTATTATGACCAGAAAACTACTGATGATATTCTTAATGCAGGGATATCCAGGGCCTCCGGTTTTGGAAGCACATCGGTTAATCTGGGAGAAATTACCAATAAAGGAATTGAGCTGTTACTTTATGGAACACCGTTACAGGGAGATCTTACTTGGAATGTTTCTTTAAACTTTGCTAAGAATGATAACGAAGTAGTCTCTTTAATTGAGGGACAAGATCGGTTGTTCGTGGAGGAACCCCGAACCAGAACAGCTCAAGTATTTCATGTAGTAGGACAACCCTACGGTGAGATCCTGGGTTTGACACAAAAAAGATCGCCAAGCGGAGAATTGGTTTTTGATGAAAATGGCACGCCCATTACGGACAACGAATTCAGGCGTATTGGTAATGGTGTGGCAGACTTCACAGGAGGTATAAACAATGATTTGAGCTGGAGGAATTTCAACCTTGGTGTCCTTATAGACTTCAAATCGGGCGGAGATATTTACTCTGGAACAAACGTGCGAATGACCCAGGCGGGCTTCACTGAACAAACCCTTTTAGGAAGAGAAGGAGAAGCACCATTGGTGGTAACAGGAGTAATTGAAACAGCACCTGATGTGTTCGAGCCATTTAATAAGACGCTGACACCTGGAGAGGCGCAAAACTATTGGAATCAACTGGGTAATAGAGCGCAGGAGAATTTCATTTATGATGCCTCGTTTGTCAAGCTAAGACAAATAGTATTGGGTTATGCATTACCCAGGGCATGGTTGGACAGAACACCACTGCAATCCTTGACACTGTCTTTTGTAGGGCGCAACTTGGCTATTATCCATAAGAACACGCCAAACATTGATCCGGAGTCTGTTTATAGCAGTAGTAACGCCCAAGGATTGGATTACTTCGGTTTTCCTTCCACTCGGACCTATGGATTCAACTTAAGAGCTAAATTCTAGACCAAAATGACTAAGAATATGAAGTTATTATATAAAATGCTTTGTGCGTTACTTACAGGTGGGCTGGTAATGGTCTCTTGTAATACCGACGATTTGCAGAATCTGGATATTAACCCACAAGCAGTTACAGAAATAGATATGAACTTTCTGTTCACCGCCGCCCAGTTGGGTGCGGCGTCAGGAGGCTCAGCAGGCGACAATCGATTCATTGACTGGAGAACCAACATCGGGATGTGTGGCTATGCCATTCAACACCTGGCAAATGGTGGACAGGGAGGAATTTTCCCCGGAGACCGCTACACGCATAATGCGGAAACCGCGGCCGCTCCTTTCCAGTTTATGTATGGTGATCAGTTAAAGAACATTGCTGAAATCCTGAAACAAACCGGTACGGGAGGCTTTGCAGAAGGTCAAAATCAGAACATGAGACAAGCGTCTCGAATTCTGAGAGTATTTCTGTTTCACCGGTTGACTGACTATTACGGCAGGATCCCTTATTTCGAGGCTCTTAGTGCCACGGCGACTGAACCGGTGTTCTTTCCCTCATATGACAATCAATCCGCAATATATGCGGACTTGCTGAAGGAACTTAGCGAAGCAACCGCGGCGTTAAACTCCTCCGCTCCTGACGAAGGCTTTAGTGATTCAGATTTGTATTACGGAGGCGATGTGGATAAGTGGAGGAAATGGGGTTATTCTTTAATGTTGCGATTAGCCATGCGAATTTCAAATGTGGATCAAGCTACGGCCGACTCATTTGTTAGCCAAGCCGTTTCTGGTGGTGTCTTTGCCAGCAATGACGACAATACTTGGGTACAAATGGATATTGGTCCCAGTGAGTGGCAAAACCAAAATGGAATTTCCCGGGCGTTCTTTCCTGGTGATGGTGGACAGCCTTCTTACTTGAGTAAAACTCTAGTGGACTGGTTAAAAGGAGATGATCAAAACTCAGTAGCAGATGATGATCCTCGACTAATGATTATTAGTGGTGGTATCGCGGACTGGACGCCTACAGATTTTACACCAATTGATGTCAACCCTTTAAATCAAAAGGGTATGCCCAATGGTAAAGATCAAGCAGGTTTGGATGATTTTGAAGGGTTTGCCGTTGATGCAAGAGCTACCTACTCCAGGATTAATTTCCTTATGATGCAGGACGACGAGCCTTACCAGTTGATGAATTACGGCGAGGTTGAGTTACTGTTGGCAGAAGCAGCAGAAAGAGGTATTGGTGGTGTTACCGGGGCGCAAGCGCACTATGAAGCTGGTGTTAAAGCTTCTATGCAGATGTATACTCCCTATGATGCTTCTCTTACCGTTGATGACGCTGCAGTCACTGCTTATTTAGCTAACTATCCATATGGCGTAGCGAAACCTGCGTTGGAAATGGTTGGAGAGCAATTGTGGATGAATAAGTTTTTGAACTGGTGGGAAGCGTGGTCAGATTGGAGGAGAACAGGATTTCCTCAGTTGACTGCAGTAGATTTCCCTGGGAACGAAACCAATGGAACAATTCCTGTACGATTACGATATCCTACAGAGGAAATTGCAAATCCAAATTTCGATCCTACCAAAACTACTCCTGATGAGTACACCACCTTAGTTTGGTGGGCCGGTGGAACGGATTAACTTAAACAGTTTAGTAAGTAGAGTAGAAAAGGTCTTCTTTGTAGAGAAGGCCTTTTCTCTTTTTAAGAAAACCAGCGAACGATTCCTTTAGTTCGTTTTTTGGAAAACCAATACTTTGTCATTATTGCGGGCTACCAATATTGATGGAGACCCCGATGCTAAGATAATCACAGCATCCCGTATTTCACCGCTTACTTGTATTCCTGATTGATGAGCAGAAACAAATGACCAACTTTTTGCCTCACCGAGACCTTTTAGTAATACCCCTTTACTAGCATCATATCTTCCAACTTGAGGCTTTAGCGCATAAAAATTCCCTCCTAGCCAAAGGTCCTTGAATCCATCGCCATCCAGGTCGTGGGAAACAATGCCGTAAACTGGAGATACCTGAGCTTCCTGAGGTAACGGCTTCAACTCAAATTGATCTGCACCCAGGTTCCAAAGTATAGCGGATTCCAAAAAATCAACCTCATATTTGGAAGCCGTGGTTCTTAAAGGGGCTACGAACAAACTGTCAAAAGACTTGTTGCCATAATCTTCATATTTTAAGATGTCTTTTCTTAACCCAGGCAGTTGAAGGACTAGTTCATTTTTTGGGGCGAAAGGAAAGGGCAATGTGTCCCCAGGGGGGTACCAATTAATGATAAATTCGCTTTTTCCATTAGCGTCAAAATCATTAACAAACATACTTATCGGTCTAGTGAGAGAAGCTTTAAATTTGGTGTTTAAACCTTGGTTCCCTAATATCAAATCCAAATTTCCATCGCCATCCAAATCATCGGCCACTACTCTGTTCCACCAGCCTTTACTACCAGGGATTACTAATGGCTTCTGTAACACTCCTTGCTTATTTTTGAAAATATGAATTCCCATCCAATCCCCAACCACGATTAAGTCCTTGGTTCCATCATTGTCGAAATCCGCCCAAACGGCATCAGTCACCATACCTATATTTCCTAATTCAGGACTAGCGATGTCTAACCATGTACCTCCGTTATTCTTTAATAAATAACTTCTTGGGGGCAGGCCATAATTCCCTGGTACCAATCTTGCACCTAGAAAAACATCCATATCTCCGTCGCCATCGTAATCTTCAGCTTCCAAAGTTGAGAAGTTACCGACAACTGGAGGTATCCCTTGCGGATCCCCCGAAAAAGAGCCACTTCCATCATTTTTATATAGCCTAACGACAAAGTGATGCCGGGAAGTTTGAGGCTCATTACCTCCTGATCCGATCAAAAGGTCCAGGTCTCCATCGCCGTCATGATCAAACAGCGCTCCGCAGGTACTTTCAAAACCGGCATCAACGTTGAAGGCAGGATTGGGCTTTAAAGAAAAACCATCGTTGGGTCCCTGTGTATATAATTTGTCAGGATCATTGGCAGATCCTAGCAAAATAAAATCATCAAGTTGATCGTTGTTCACATCTCCAACCACTAAGCGGGGTCCTTCGGTGGAAAGCATTTCGGTTAACAGGACCTCATAGTCAAAATCGTTGTACGCGTTTTCTTTATGCCTGGCGTCGCCCTTAATTAACTTGGAACTGACTTCTTCGTACCATGTTTCGGGATCCGGATTGTTTAATAAAGTTGGGTCCTCCAGACGTGCGTTGGCATAATCCAAGTACATGGTTTGATTTACCAGTACGTCATCTAAACTTTCCACTTTGCCGTCGGGCCAA